>CAZOLU010000416.1:0-3985 GCA_964580485.1 uncultured Saprospiraceae bacterium
TCCTCAAGAGTGGATTTTAGGAGTTGGAAATTCTAAACTAGATGGTGGAGCGGAATGATAAGTCTCGGAGAGCATTTCTAAGCTCCCCAATGGGTGATTTGATAGACAAACCCTTGCAAAATCATCCCTTTGTTCAAGATCAAGTCAAGGACCGCAGTGAAAACGATTCCCCATACGGCACCCCAGAAGTGAGCATCATGTCCAATATTATCGTTCCCTCGCTGACTCATGTAGTGAGAGTATCCCAAATAAAGCACTCCTAGAACAATCGCAGGCATAGGAATCACCATAAAGAGCAACAAGGTTTGTGTAGGTAATAGTAGAATGAAGGCAAATACAATTCCCGACACCGCTCCAGAAGCTCCTAGTGCATTGTATCCATAGTTGTTTTGATGTTGGAAATAAGAGTAGAGGGAAGCCGCAGCCAAGCCCAACCCATAAAGAAGGAGGTAATAAGCGGAGCCCATTAGTCCAAAGTATTGTTTAAAGGCAAGTTCTATAATTCGGCCAAACTCATACAACACAAACATATTCAAGCCCAAGTGGATCCAGTCGGCATGAATCAACCCATGACTCCAAAAGCGATACCACTCTTTTCGTTCTTTGATGATATTGGCATTGAAAATCAGCTTATACTTGGTTTCTGGATTTACAAAAGCCTGATAAGAGGTGATGATGGTGAGGATAATGATGGCTAGTGTAATCGGCGTTTGTAAAATAGCAGGCATATCCTGCAAAAAAAGAAAGTCTATGTTCATGCTACCTATTTTGATTTTACTATGAACTCAAAGATATGAGTTTTGGATCAATAAATCCACCGACTTAGGAATTATTTAACAGCAATTGTGGGTTATATGCCTTGTAAACAAATAATATAGTGATGAAAGTGATATGGCAAGCAGAGGATCTCCAGCCTCTGGAGTATATAGAATATTGGGTACCAGGTCGAAGAAAAAAGGCGATGGATCAGGAGCGTCGTTTGGAAAAACATCAACTGCCTATTTACAATACAAAAGTAGAGGACTTGCCTAAGACCTTAGATGGGCTATTCATTTGTTCGGATCTGCAAGGTCATGCGAAGGAGGGAGTCGTATATACTTTGTTGGGGGAATACTTGTCTAGTTTTGTGAAGACCTATTTAGCTGTTTATTTTCCAAACTTGAAAGCGGAATATATTGGGGTTTTACTCTGTGGGGATATGTATGCCCGATTGGAAAAGCGAGGTGGAGGAGGAGATGTGCGCCCTGTTTGGCGAGCCTTTAATGAAAGTTTTCGTTGGGTGGCTGGAGTGGCTGGAAACCATGATAGTTTTGGTACGGAAGAGGAACAAAACGCATTTTCAAAGGAGGAGGGCATTCACCTTTTGGAAAAGCAGATCGTAGAAATAGATGGGTTGAATATTGCAGGAATCAGTGGAATTATTGGTAGAGAAGATAAGCCCTTTCGTGTAGAGCAAGGGGCCTATTTGCAAGCCTTGCAGCGTTTGCTCAAAAAACGTCCTGATGTATTGCTTTTGCATGAAAGCCCCAGTTGTGAAGAGGAACATGGCAACCCCTTGATTCAAGAAAAATTGGAGTTTGCTTCGGCTAAAACAACTTTATTTAGTGGACACTGCCAATGGTCGAAAATAAAGCACAGCTATACTAAAGGTTTAGATGCTTTTAATTTGGATGCACGAGCCTTGTTTTTGCATCGATAATGACCAGCATAAAGAGGGCGCCGCGCTGCGAAACCCCTTGCCCCAAAGGGGTGAACGAATAGTGAAGGGTGTAGCATAGCGGACGAAGCCTTTGGCGTAGTGCCCCAAATAAAAATCAACATTCGGTCTATGAGTCTAGCATCTCCTCGTCTAATCACTCATGATGATAAGGCAAGCCTCTCAGAATACTCATTCCTCGATAGAGCTGTTCTATTACAAAAAGTCGAACCATTTGGTGCGAAAAAGTAAGTGGAGAGAGTGACCATTTAGTATTGGCTCTTTGATACACGGCCTCTGAAAATCCGTAGGCTCCACCGATGGCAAAAACCAATCGTTTGTGGCTCATTTGCAACTGTTTTTCCAGATATTTTGAAAATTTTAGAGAGCTATAGCTTTTCCCTTGCTCATCTAAAAGGATCAGGAAATCCCCTTTGTCGATTTTATTCAACAAGATCTCGCCTTCTTTTTCCTTGAGCTGCTCTTCAGAAAGCGATTTTGCCTTTTTTACATCGGGTAAAATTTCGTATTCAAAAGGCAGGAAATGTTTGAGCCGTTTTTCATAAATAGCAGTCCCCTCCTTGATATAATCAAAAGCAGTATTTCCAATACAATAAAGTGCAACTTTCATAATATTTAATTCCTTTGCGGGGGCTAATTATTCGCTGGCATCTAGATAATGAATATCCATATCAAGGTCTTCGATACGCTGCTCTATGGCTGCAAAAAAGTGTTGTGGTTTATGAGGTCGCCAGGCAATGTTGTTGAAGGGCTCTCCCATGTAGAGGTGATGTTGCAAGTCATGAGCTTCCATTTCAAGCTGTACATGAGGAAGAAGGTTGACCATACAGACCCAACCTCCTTCTTCGCTTACTGCTTCGGCCCATTCCTCGTAGTAGCAATCGTCGCTGCCGTGAAAATTGAGCACTTGTTCATTGATGAGCACAAATTTGTAGATACCTGCATCGGTTAGCACATCTGTTACTTGCTCCCGCAAATGCATCACATCATTGTGTAGGGTATCATTCCATTCTCCTATGAGCTCTAAAATTGCATAGGCCTTATCATAGTTGGCATAGAGGATTTTTAGATATAAGGTTTCTGAACCGAACTCATCCCACTGAGGGTGAATAAGGTGGTTGTAGATCTTATTTTCGAAGTAAAATTCACTATACTCTCGTCCGAAAAAAGGAGAGTGCTCGTCTTCGGCGGCGATATACTCGTCTCGCCATCGAAAATAAGGTTCTATATTGTGCATAACAATGGAATCATTTTTAATTAGCCTCTGGGCACTGGTTGTGGGTCAATGACTACCCCCTCAATATCATCTCGAATCAGTTTTTGGATCTGATCTACTGCATTGATTACTCCAGCATAGCCATCTACATCAAAAGAGTTGGTTGCAGAACGGGGAATTAGGCTATTGATTTTGTTGCCCGTAATACCAATAGTTTTTAATACATATTGCACCGAAGCTTTATCCAATTGAACATTAGCTGCAAGATTAGGCAAGTCATTTAATTGTAGTTTTCTATTGGCTTTTTTGATATGTAGAAACAAACGAACACCTACCCCATAGCGGGTAGTTTTCCCTTCACATTCCATATCCTTATGCTGCATGAAATCCACAATAACGACCATCTCTTTTTTCCCCAATCGAATGCCGCTACCTCCAAAGAGAGATAAATTGGTTTCATTATCTTTGTTGATCTGATAGAATATTTTTTGCATACCGCCAGATAACTCTCGAACAGATCTAGGCTTTTGGCAGGCCTTGGACTCTTCGGGCATTTCATACTTTTTAACATTAACAACGGGCATTTGTTCGTCGCCGCTTTCTGAATTTTCAGTAGACTGACAGGCCGTGAATAGGATCAAACTAAGAAATAAGAGTAGGTAAGAATGTTGCATAATAACTCAAGTTTTAAAATGATAGGAATCTGCTCTAGAAAATCAACTAAGTTAAGAATATTTATAAGAACTTAGATTGATTCCCTTTAATATCTTAAATATTATCTAACTTTGTATTTAGTTTTTTGCTTTGTTGAATTTAGAAGTTTTCCTAAGCACAGATAGCTTTTAGAGGAAGTAAAGACTGTGTTTTTAAACAACTTCAGTGTAAAAAAAAAAATATGCGTCAATTCTCTTATGTTTTGTGGGTAGGACTATCCTTAATTGTGATCGCTTTAAATTCTTGTATTGATAATGGGGTGAGTCAAGAAAATACGACTGTTAAAAAAGATACTACTGTTTTGACGAATAAAGTAGATAGTGCATTTGTTTTTCCAG
>CAZOLU010000417.1:0-1625 GCA_964580485.1 uncultured Saprospiraceae bacterium
GAATTTTTTGGAGCTAAGAACGGGTTTGCATTGTGCCAGTGGCACAATAGTAAAGTGGTTCTGCCTAATAGCCCCAGCTATTAAGGTAGGTTCTTTAACGTACTTAGCTCTAAAAAAGGCAATTTATCGCCTAGAAAAATACTTGCATAGTCTTTATTATATCAAATCAAAAATCAAATGGGTTAATGATTGTGAGTTCAATATGACTATGAAAAAAGTGACTATCCCAGACTTCCCTTTTAAACCAGGAGATGTAATGAATGTAAAGGTAGACAAAGTAGAAGGTTCTACAATATTTTATACTTCAACAGTTCAAAACATGAGTTGGAATAGTGTGATGATAAAGGAATAAAAACTCCCCCATCCCATAGTTCCAAGCTATGATGCGGAGGAATTTTTCGTCTAAGTCATCAACTAAAATTTAGAAATAACGCTTTTGCTCAATTCGCTTAGATTTGCGATACTGAATATTCACACGTTTATCTTTAGGGTATTTAATACTATAGCCCATCTCCAGTTTTTTAGTCGTACTCGGATCAAGTTTAAATCGCCAGAGCAACTCCCCTGTTTGTTCCGTATAAGTCGCATCAGACTTTTCATCTAAGCTGATGCTGATGTCCTTATCTGTTGAAATAGGGATTTGATCCAAAATTTCGATGTCAATCGCTTTAGAATGATTATTACGCACATCAATCTCATAGGCCACAGAAGCTTTTTTAGAACTACCCAAAAGTTGGCGTTTGGACTTCCCCTTAACTTTTGTTCGGTTAATGACCACATGCTTATCTCTTCCAAGAGAAATTTGCAGCGTATCACTAATATTTCGGATATTCAAATAAGACTGCCCAACATAACGCTTGCTGTTGTAGATATTCACGGGGCCACTGACCAAATTCAATTCCTCCCATCCTACTACCTGAGCCAAGAGAAAAGCATCCTTATCCATCTTTGGTACTGCATAGTATTTATAATTAGCTTCTAATTTATGATTCTCCACATCAATAGAATAGGGCTTACGGTCAGAAGGAATCGTATAAGGGCGATCAATCTCAAAATCTACATTAAACTCAGGCACATCTAAGGTAGCGGAAGTGAGTTGAGGGCTATTGGCCTTTTCTCTTTGATATTCTCTAAAACGCTCTGTTTCATAATCTATATCTGCATTATAGTCTTCCCCTAAAATTTGCTGCACTTCTTTTTTATAGCCATCTAAACTGAGTTGTTGTGGCATATTGTTCTGCTGAATATAAATTTCATTACTAATGTTAATATCTGCAATATTGTTAATGGCATTGGTGGAATAATCATCAATACTCCAAGTTGCCATAATAGGATGACTAGAACTTTGAAGAGGATCAGATGTAGCTAAAGTCAAATCTACATCTTCCCAATCTATTCCAGTATTATTAAAGGCTAAAGCCCGATAACGCAATTCGATCTGCTCACTAAAATTTTGAGATTCAATATCATAAACAGCTGCCCAACCACAATCTTGTACCACATAGCGTAACTCTACTCTAGTATCTACCGCTTTTTCAGTTTCCAATACCAAATAGATTTCAGAGGTAGGTTGTTTATTGGCATTGAGTTCATGAAGTTGCAACTTAAAATCAAACAAGCGGCGG
>CAZOLU010000417.1:1635-3966 GCA_964580485.1 uncultured Saprospiraceae bacterium
CGGTTGGAGACTAGCAACTTTTCATCCAATTGGCTAAGTGCCCGACTGATTTCCAGGCTACGCTCTCGATGATACTGACTGCTAGCTTTCAGCAATTCTAAATCTAGAGCTTGGTTATTACCTTTGGTAGATCGATTGGCTTTCAACACCTCTTGTTCTGCTTTATAAGCGGATTTTTCATCTTCTAAACGCTGAATTTCGGTCTTGATGAGTTGTACAGAATCACGTAAACTGGCAATTTTACGATCCTCAGCAGTTTTGGCGAGGTGGTTGATTTTACTTGTAACTGAAAGAATACGAACACTGGGATCACTTGCTGCAATCTGAATAGTTTGAGGATAGAGCTTGGAACTCAGGCCTGTAAAGACAAAAAGACTGCGTCCTTTGGGGACTTGTAGTTGAGTTTCCCGGTGCAATTCTGCTGCTTGTAGATGTAATTTTACCGCATCAATCTGGGTTTCCACTTTTTGTTCAGGCAAATCCACCTGAGCTTGTATAGTCATCCAACTCAATAAGAGTAAAAGGCTGCTTGCAATGTGTTTGAGGTACATTGGTTTTTAGGTTTTTTGTGTTGAATAAATTCCGACTGATAAAGAGATGCCTTTATTCCTCCTTGGGGATGCTAACATTAAAGGATTAAGGTTTTTTTAACAAAAAAAGCCCTGCTAAAACTAGCAAGGCAATATATTTTAATAAAATCATGGGAGATTCCCATAAGACTCATTTAGTAGGTTACCTTGGGCTCTAATTCTTTAGCCTGACTAATAAAGTCTTCTACCTGATCTAAACGAGGAGTAGCTTTTGCCAATTTCTTTTCAGCATTTACTTCCTCTAGTTTTTTGTGCAAATTTTCAGCATTACGCATACGCAACTCCTTGATGGTATCTACCCCAGCAGCTTTGAGTAACTCAGCAAATTGACTAGCAATTCCTTTAATACGGAACATATCCGCCATGCCAACCCAGTCTAACACACGTTTGTGGTCAATTCCGGTTTGTTCCTCAATTTCTGCACGACCTTTAGCCGTTGCACCTTTTTCTAGTAATCCATCAACAGTAGTGATTCCGATTTCATTTAGTTTTGCTTCATAAGCAGGGCCGATACCCTCAATGTCAGAAACTTTCCGAGCCATCGTTTTTATGTTTTTAGGTGAAATAAATATCCAAAAAGTGTAGAGTTTAACTACCTTCGATTTGCCTAAAAGTAGGAAAAATTTTTAATTTGTGCTCAGATTATCAAAAAAATTATGCAAAAAGCCTTGGCAATTCCTAAAGATTTTTCCGATCCATTTTGGGAACAGAAAAAACCCCTAACCGATAGTAGACAATTGCAGTTGGATGCTCAAATGGTTTTTATTGCTTTGAAAGGATCCAATCACGACGGGCACGATTATATAGCAGACCTCTACCAAAGAGGAATCCAGTATTTTATTGTAGAGGAACATTTTGACACCACTCCATTTCCACAGGCCGCCTTTCTCAAAACAGCTCAACCTCTTATTTTCCTACAACAATGGGCCAAAGCCCATCGGGAAAAGCACAGCCTAGATTCCATTGGAATTACAGGGAGCAACGGAAAAACCATTGTAAAGGAGTATTTATATCAGCTATTAGAGCAAGACTGGCGGTTGGTCAAAAGCCCAAAAAGTTATAATTCCCAGCTAGGAGTTCCCCTTTCGGTTCTCCAAATCAGAGCCCAACATCAAGTTGGAATTTTTGAGGCAGGTATCTCACAGCCTCATGAGATGCAACGCATTGCGCACATCATCGCCCCACAGATTGGCATTTTCACCAATATAGGAGCTGCCCATGCTTCGGGGTTTTCTAGCATAGAAGAAAAAACTCAGGAAAAGCTGGATTTGTTTGAGCACTGCACCGATTTGATTTACTGCAAAGATCACCAACTGATTGATCAAGCTATTCAACAACGCTACCCACATAAAAAACTATGGAGTTGGGGCACTGCTGCTGGTGCAACTATTCCAATACAACTGATCCAACAAGCCCAACAAGCAAGTATGGTTCAGCTAAAATGGCAAGGTAAAAGTTATTCCATCTCCTTACCCTTCAAAGATGCTGCCTCTATTGAAAATAGTCTACACTCGGTAGTTTGTTTGTTATTGCTGGAATACAGCATTCCTCAAATTCAGCAGCGCTTGCAACAGCTCAAAAATATACCTATGCGCCTAGAATGGAAAGCAGGTATTGAGGGCTGCATGCTGATTGATGACAGCTACAACAATGACCTTGTAGGCTTAAAGATCGCCTTGGACTTTATGCATGGAAAAAGCACTCAACACCCAAGAGCAAGGCAAAAGACGCTGATTTTGTC
>CAZOLU010000418.1:0-2299 GCA_964580485.1 uncultured Saprospiraceae bacterium
AACTCCTGGTTCAACATAAGTAACTTCTAAGCTGACATATTGAGGCATTTCTACTGCAAGTAGCATTTCCTTATCAGCATGAAATAATGCATCACAAATTTCTCCTTCCTTCAAAAACTGAAGACCCTCCAACATCTCTTTGTCAATATTGATTTGTTCATAGGTTTCTTGATTCATAAAGTTCAATTGACCATCAGCTTCATACAAAAATTGATACTGACGACGTTCTACACGAACATCATCTACTTTATGCCCTGCAGGGAAGGTATGGTCCAAGACTTTTCCAGTAGTTAAGCTTTTGATTTTAGTGCGTACAAAAGCATTGCCCTTACCAGGCTTTACATGCTGAAACTCTACAATAATGTAGGTGTCGTGATTCAATTCTAAGCACATTCCTTTACGAATGTCAGAGGTAGTTGCCATTTTTTATCTAATTTTATGTTCAATCAAAATAACCCATTGATTTGAAACTTTGAAAAAGGAATATTGTCAAAGCATACGAAACTTGGGATCAAAAAATATGGGCAAATATAACTAAATCACTCAAAATAGTGAGCTCACATCCCTTTGAATTTCAATTTTCATTAAAATTCTGCTCAAATGCCGAGTTCTATACTAATTTTTACGCCTCAAATCTCCAACAGATTACGCTATGTAACCGAGTTGATTTATAAGGATTTATTAGGCTTTGAAGAGCTAGACCTAAGCAGTTCAGAAGAAGATTATGCTAAGGCAAAAGGAGTGAAATTAGCCTATACCTCCTCTAGTAAGGGTTTAACTATACCAATATATGAGAATTTTATATTTGGAACAACTATCGAAGCAATCAACCTAGAAATCAATTGGAAAGACAACTTACCCTATGCTTTTAAGGTGGAAGAATATATAGGAAACATGCTTTTGGATTTTGATTTCCATGCATGGATCTTTTATTTGGTCAGTCGTTATGAAGAATACTTACCTTTTAAGCCTGAAAAACACGGGCGTTTTGCAGCAAGTCAATCTCTAGCATTTAGAGAAGGTTTTTTAGATCTACCAGTAGTGAATCTGTGGGTAGAAAAACTTAGAGCTGTTTTAATTAAGCATTTTCCACATCATAACATCCCCGAAAAGCCAATATTCCGCTACCAACCTTCTTATGATATTGATTATGCTTGGATGTATAAGCATAAGGGGGTAAAAAGACAAGTGGGTGGTTTGGGGAGAGATCTGCTCAAAGGAGCTTTTGCTAAGGTTCGTCAACGTCTTGAAGTGCTTTATTTTCAGCAAGAAGATCCCTATTTTACCTTTGCATATTTAGATCATTTGCACAGTCAATATTCTGATTTACAGCCTATTTATTTTTGGTTGTTAGGAGATCATGGGCCTTATGATAAAAACACAAATCCGAAATTAAAGGTGATGCAAGATTTAATAAAGGAGCACCAACAGTACTATCTAATAGGAATTCATCCTTCTTATGCTTCAAATGCAAAAGAGGGGCAATTGGAAAAAGAACTGAATCGTTTGGAGCTTATTACCAAGCAAAAAGTACTACTTTCAAGACAACATTTCCTCAGACTAAATTTCCCTTCTACCTATCGGAGTTTGCTCAAAGCTGGAATTAGAGCAGATTATAGTATGGGCTATGCGGATCAAATTGGTTTTAGGGCATCTGTTGCATCTTCTTTTTATTGGTATGATTTAGAAAAAGAGGAGATTACTGACCTAAAGATTCATCCTTTTATGTTTATGGATGTAACCCTCAAAAATTATATGAGAGTTCAGAAGGATGAGGTTTTGAATATCATACAGCCGATAGTAGACCTCACTAAAGCGGTAGGAGGGGAGTTGATGACGATTTGGCATAACAACTCTTTTTGTGAGTGTGAAGGCTGGGAGGGGTGGAGGAAGGTGTATGAAGAGGCTCTGGAATATATTTTTTGATGTACAATCAATTTTAGCTTTTAAATTAGATAACTTATGGATAAAACGAAAAAGGGCATTCGGAAACCCGAATACCCTTATGCTTATCTGCTAGTAATGCTTTCTAGTTACTCAGCATCTTCTGTAGTTTCTTCTTGAGCAGCAGCTTCCTCCTCCGCTTGAGCAGCTTTACCTTCTTCGGTATGGTCTACCACGGTTTCAGCTGGTATTGCGTTGGGATCATCGTTAAATACTTCAAAGGTCGCCAAAGCTTTGACGTCTTTCATTAAGGTGATAGTGGCATTGTATTTACCCAACATTTTCACCTCCTCGGGCATTTTGATTTTTTTCTTATCTACATCTAGTTCAAAATGCTCTTTGAGTGCTGCAGAAA
>CAZOLU010000418.1:2309-3958 GCA_964580485.1 uncultured Saprospiraceae bacterium
GCAGAAATCTGTACAAAAGTAACGGAACCGAAGATCTTTCCAGAGGTTCCTGCTTTAGCTGGAATACGCAAAACAGTTTCTTCAATTTTGCTAGCCAAGGCACGAGCTTCCTCTGTCATGATGCGAATACGCTCTTCTTGTTCGCGGATTTGTTCCATCAAGGCTTCTTTGTTTTCTTTATTAGCTACAATAGCATAACCTTGTGGAATCAGATAGTTGCGTGCATAACCTGGCTTGACCGTTACGATAGTATTGGCATAGCCTAAGTTATCAACATCTTTCATTAAAATGATTTCCATTTTATATATATAGTTTTGAAAAGTCGAATTAGATAATTATTTCATCATATCAGCTACATAAGGTAGCAGAGCCAAATGGCGAGCACGTTTTACTGCGGTAGCAACTTTACGCTGATATTTCAAAGAATTTCCCGTAATACGGCGAGGTAAAATCTTGCCTTGAGGGTTGATGAAGTTCATCAAAAAGTCGGTATCTTTATAATCGATGTATTTGATGCCGAATCGACGGAAGCGACAGTATTTTTTACGCTTTTGACCAATCTTAGGGTTGCTAAGAAATTTTATATCTTCTCTACTTGCCATAACAAGTTAAAATTTTTAAATCAATGAATTAAATGAATGAGCTAGAGTAGCTTATTTAGACTCTTCTTGCTGTTCTTCTTTTTCCTCTTTTTTCTTTCCAATCAAACCTGCACGCTTGTCTTGGTTGTACTTGACACCATGCTTGTCTAATTTTACAGTAAGGTAACGCAGGACGCGTTCATCACGGCGAAAAGCAAGTTCGAGCTCTTCGATTAAGTTACCTATTTCTGTAGCCACCTTATACTCTACGGTGAAATAAGCACCAGAGGTGCGTTTGTTGATGGGATAAGCCAATTGCTTAATACCCCATTCCTCAATATGTACCATTTCGCAACCTTTTTCTTTGAGGTGGTCAATGTACATTTGAGCTGTCTGTTTGATTTCATCACCTGACAGAATGGGATCGATGATGAATGTACACTCGTATTGTCTCATTACGAATCTAAAAATTATAGTGAATAAATAATAAAAATTACAATTTCCTCGAATCTCTTTCGATAGAAACGGCTGCAAAGATATGTTTTTTGAGATGAAATTCAAATTTTATAGGCTTGAAATCTCAATTATTTTGGGTTTGTTCAAGAGCTGCAACCTTGATGACCAAGGTTGCAGCTATATGTGCGCATACAAGCAACGCCCTAGCTAATCTAGGGCGTTGCTAAAAGTAATAGATATACGAAAGGTGTGCTACCAGCTGGGCTATCCCAAAAAGCTACTTTTTAATCAAGCTTCAAGGCAAATCTGTCGGTTTTAGCAACGTTCTTGGTGACCAAGAACGTTGCTCGCAGGCGCACACCTGTATACTACTACACCTGTGCATGCAGGCACAGGAATAACCAAAGATTTCAAAATAAAAAATCCAATTAGGCTTGACTCTTTATCCGTTCTACGCTAATTTTGCTGAGCAAAGTTGAGTTTTTATCTAAATTTGACAAAAAACTGGTTTTTAGTGATTTAAATCTGGGGCTGTCGGCGTGAGATGGCCACTCGATCAATCAAAAGTTACTTTTTTATCATGTTGAAATTTATCAAAGGCGGTGTTTACCA
>CAZOLU010000419.1:0-291 GCA_964580485.1 uncultured Saprospiraceae bacterium
GGGTGATAGCTACTCCAGTAGAAAGTACAAACAAACGAATAGAAAAAGTTTGGAATTTCATAAGTTTTCGTCTTCCTCGTCAATAGTTGGCGGCTTGTTTTCGGCGAGCAGCTGCTTGATA
The DNA here is from genome assembly GCA_964580485.1 of uncultured Saprospiraceae bacterium. GTDB lineage: Bacteria > Bacteroidota > Bacteroidia > Chitinophagales > Saprospiraceae > Saprospira. The sequence goes on from CAZOLU010000419.1 coordinate 122, forward strand.
AACAAATAGAGTGTGGAAGCTACCCCAAGTAGGGAAAGTATTACCGTAAAGGTAGGATTGGTTTGCAGGTAGTGGTCTAGCTGAACTCCACCCCAAGAAAACAGGGCGATCAATATTCCCATTTGCAAGCCCATTCCCGAATACTTGAGATAAGCTTTGGCAGATTGGCG
>CAZOLU010000419.1:301-3955 GCA_964580485.1 uncultured Saprospiraceae bacterium
CCATGTCCTAATTCCATTTTGCATTTACCATTGAAAAACGCTCCATCTTCAATAATAAGCTTGGCACATTCGATATCGCCTTCTACACTAGCTTCTTCACGCAAGTCCAGTGTCAATTGACATTTCACATTCCCTTGAACAGTACCCTCAATCAGTGCATCTTGACATTGAATATCTCCAAGTACTTCGCCCTTTGCTCCAATTACGACCTTAGCCTTGCATTTTAGGTTTCCTTTGATGGTACCATCGATGCGAATATCAAGTTCTGAGCTTACATTCCCTTGCACGACACAATCTTTGACAATACTATTGACCGAAAGAGATCCTCCTGCACTACTTTTTTTACCACTATTAAACATTGCCATACGTTGAAATTTGATCTGTAGTTGTTGAGCCAGCTATAAAAAACAGCCTAGCTGACAATACATAAAGGTAGCAGTTTTTTTGGGTTCTCAAAATACTTTTGTTGTGGAAATTTCGATGATGCTTGTATTCAAAACAAAAAACCTCAGAAGCAAAACATCTGAGGTACTTTGTATCAAAGTATGATAATATGGCTTTAGCCTCAAAAGGCCTACACTTTTTTCTTTCCCTTTTTGGGACTTAACGTGACATGCATTCTACGGTCTTCCATTTTAGGTGGATAATCTGGCTCTCCTACCTCTTGCAATTCAGCAACAAAACGTTTGAGCAAGTCTCGACCTCGATCTTTGAAAACGATGGAACGCCCTTTAAACTGTACATAAGCTTTTACCTTCGCACCATCTTCCAAGAACCCGATCGCATGCTTTAATTTAAAGTTGAAATCGTGATCATCGGTATTGGGACCAAAACGGATCTCCTTGATGACTACTTTAACCTGTTTGGCTTTAAGTTCTTTTTGGCGTTTTTTGCGCTCATATAAAAACTTTTTGTAATCAATGATCTTACAGACGGGAGGTTTAGCTTTAGGAGAGATCTCTACCAAATCCAAATTCATTTTGCTGGCAAGATCCTGAGCCCAACGAGTCTTGAAAACACCTGGCTCCAACTTTTTCCCTACGATTTCACTAATTTCATCAAAATTATTCCCCACTAAACGGATTTCGGGGACACGTATATTCCCATTAATGCGATGTTCATCTTCTTGTTTCTGGAATCTTCCTCTTGTACGATTTTTGTTTGTTCTTCTGCTCAAGCGTAAGTTTTTTAGTTTTAAAATAAAAATGACTAACTACAGAACTCTTTGTAAGTAAGCTCTTAATTTAGGTTTGGTCTATAATCTTTGAGAAAAATATAAAATATTATAGACTTTCACAATTTTATGTCCATAAATCTATGGATAAAAAGGATAACTACTAGCCTTGGCTAGAAACATCTCTTATAATTTTAACATTTTAACCTCTGATTCAGTTCCATTTTCGACAAATTATCTAGGTTCGAACCCTAATACGATATTAAATGCGCCATAATCAAACAAGCTAGCATCTGGACCTAGATTTTTGTCCCATCCTATACCATAATCAAATCCAAGGGTACCAAACATTGGTAGGAAGACCCTCATACCAAGACCAGCAGAACGTTTGAGTTGGAAGGGGTTGTATTCTCTTGCATTAGCCCAGGCATTTCCTCCTTGTAAAAAGCCTAGTACATAGATAGTAGCATTGGGGTTTGGCGAAAGCAAATAGCGCAGTTCCATTGTAAACTTATTGAAGATCCCAGCCCCAGTTCGATTAGCTTCCGAGACATCTAAAATTGGATCTTTATAACCTCTCAAAGAGACAATATCTTTTCCTTGAATCCCTACAAAATTGGAAATACCATCTCCGCCCAGCTCATACCGCCCAAAAGGTGATAGTCCAACATCTTTGTTGTAAAAGCCCAAGAAGCCCATTTTCACCTCTGATTTGATAACCATATTTTTCATCACCTGAGTATACCATGCTCCTTCAAAATCCCATTTGTGATACTCTACCCATTTGAATCGATCAGGATCACTCAAGTTTGGATCAGTATAATCTACTCCATTTACAGCTGAGTAAGGGAAGGTTAGTTTCAATGACAAAGAGAAAGAAGACCCTCTAGTAGGGAAAATAGGTTCACTTAGAGAAGAACGGGAGATGGTCTGACGAATTGCCAAATCATTAAAGACCCCTGTTGGAATTTCAAAGTCGGTACGGCGTAGCAAATTCATATTTTGATAATCTAATGCCACCTGATAGTTGAAATAGTCATCTGGCCAGCGCAAACGTGTTCCTAGTCCTACAGAAGCCCCTGTAATCGCCAACTGCTGGAAAAGGCTACTTTCTGGAGTTTGCCCATTATTGAAACGAGAGTGAAATGCGCTGATAGAAAGTGCCTGCGGTTTGCGTCCTCCCAACCAAGGTTCTGTAAAAGAAAAATTGTAGGATTGGAAGAAACGGCCATTGGTTTGGATTCGAAGGCTAAGGCGTTGCCCATCCCCCTGAGGCAAGGGGTTCCAGGCCTCTGCATTAAAAAGATTCCGTACCGAAAAATTATTAAAAGTAACCCCCAAGGTTCCGATCAAGCCTTGATTAAAGCCCCCCCAACCTGCAGATAGCTCCAACTGATCTGAAGGACGCTCCTCTACGGTATATTCAATATCTACGGTTCCTCGCTGTGGATTAACAGGTGTGTTGATCCCCATTGACTCGGGGTTGAAGTAATTGAGTGCCATCAGTTGTCGTTGTGAACGCATAATATCCGAACGACTAAACTTGTTGCCAGGTAGGGTTCGCAGTTCTCTGCGAATAACATGCTCATGTGTGCGATCATTTCCCTTAATAATCACACGATCAATAGTAGCTACGGGCCCCTCTTGAATCCGAATTTCGATATCTACGGTATCGTTCCGTACTCCTTTCTCAACAGGGTTGGCCTGGAAAAACAAATAGCCATTGTCCATGTAAAGGGTACTAATATCCCGGCCATTACGATCAAAACTCAATCTTGACTGCAGGAGCATCTCATCATACTCATCCCCTTTTTTTATCCCCATAATTTCTCTCAAAATAGCATCGGGGTAAGAAGAGTTGCCTCTAAACACAATATCTCCAAAATAGTATTGTCCGCCTTCTTCTACTTCAATATCAATAATGATGGCTTTTTTGGTTTTGCCATTCTTTTTAGGAATTTCAACCATATATACCGAATCTCTTACAATTTTGGCATCCCGCAGCCCCTCTTTATTATAGTAAGCAATAAGACTCTCTTTATCATTCCGATACTCGTAATCAATAAACTTGGAGGGTTTGAATATCCCCATAATTGGGCGACGTTTTTTGGTTTCCCTCATCAAACGTCTTAGCTTCTTATCGCTAACTTTTTCATTCCCTACAAAATTGATTTCTTCAATACGAATACGCTTACCTCGTTTTACATTGAAAATCCAGCGCACGCTATTCTTGAGCACTACATCTTCTTCTTCTTCTACAGTGACTTGGCAGTCGGGGAATCCCTTATCTCGATAAAATCCTTTGATTTCTCGCACTGCATTTCGCTTCATGGCCTCCGTTGCTGCACGACCTTTAAGCAAATAGCGATTGACCACCTCATTGAGATCATCTTGATGTCCTTTTTTCACCCCACGATACGCATGACGAGCATAACGCGGATATTCCTTGACCACAATGTCTAGGAATACAGCATCCTCTG
>CAZOLU010000420.1:0-3946 GCA_964580485.1 uncultured Saprospiraceae bacterium
CTTTCAGGGCTACTCCATAAAAGCTATATTAAAAAACTTTCAGGACAGAGTACTAAATTCCTCTTCAAGTCGTAAATCAATTACATAAAAATATAATCATTGTTAATATTATTCCCAATATACTAAAAATATTATTATGAAAATCACCTATTACGGACACTCTACTTTCATGGTAGAAATTGCAGGTAAAAAGATTCTATTTGATCCATTTATCACTCCCAACCCCTTGGCACAAGAGGCTGGCGTTGATATAGAGTCTATCCAGCCAGATTATATTTTAATCTCGCATGGTCATGCCGATCATATTGCAGATGCTGTTGCAATTGCACAGGCTTCTGCTGCTAAGGTAGTGGCAAGTTGGGAGATCCATGAATGGTTGAACAAGCAAGGCGTGGAAAATACGCATCCGATGAATACGGGAGGAAAATGGGCTTTTGAGGGCTTTACGGTTCATTGTGTAGTTGCCCAACACTCCTCAGGATTGCCTGATGGTAGCTACGGGGGTAACCCTATGGGCTTTGTGATTACTTCCGATGATGGTAATTTTTATTATGCTGGGGATACTGCACTTACTTGGGATATGAAATTGATTCCTATGCTTTATCCTAAATTAGATTTTGCCCTAATGCCAATAGGAGATAACTTTACGATGAGCTATGAGCATGCTATTCATGCTAGTGATTTTGTAGAATGTAATACCATTGTAGGGCTGCATTTCGATACCTTTGGCTTTATCGTTATTGACCACGAAGCCGCTAAAAAGGCCTTTCAGGAAAAAGGGAAAACCCTGTTCCTGCCCAAGGCTGGAATGACTTTCTCTATTGAAAAAGGCTAATTCGTATTTGAATATTCAGTAATGTGAAAATAGACTACTGCTCTTCTAAGAGCGTAAGGACTACAGGCAAAATAGATTTCTAGCCTTTTTGTCTGTAGTCTATGAGTCTAAAGTATATAATGTATGCTAAAAGTTGGAATTACAGGAGGAATCGGCAGCGGGAAAACCACCGTTTGCCGAATGTTTGAAAGTTTGGGAGTACCTGTTTACTATGCAGATGATCGAGCCAAGTGGCTGATGCGTCATGATGCTGAATTAGTACTTTCCTTAAAGGCTAGTTTTGGAGAGGAGGTTTACTTCAAGAATGGACAAATCAATCGAGCCTATCTAAGTCAGTTGGTTTTTAATGATAAAACTAAGCTAGCAACTCTAAATGGATTAGTACATCCTGCAGTTTTCAAAGATGCAGAAGCTTGGCAAATGGATCAAGCCAAGGCAGGGCATGCCTATAGCCTCAAAGAGGCTGCCCTTTTATTTGAAAGTGGTTCGTACAAACAACTAGATAAAATCATCGTCGTTACTGCACCACAAGAAATACGCATAGAGCGAGTAATGCAAAGAGATGGAGTTAGTGCCGAGCAAGTCCTTGCCCGTATCCGTAACCAAATGCCGCAGGAGGAGAAAGAAGCTAAAGCCGATTTTCTAATACAGAATATCTTCTTAAAAGACCTGCAAGCAGCAGTCGAAGAGGTTCATCAGCAATTACTTAATTTGGGGAAGCATGTCTAAGCTCGCCTTATATCAGGTATTAAGAAGCCTTTGGCTTTGGAAGCTAAAAGAAGAAGAAGCTCAGAAACAAGCTATATTTGACCTCCTTTTTTCCAAGATAGAGGAGAACAATGCCCTCGCTTGGATACTCGCAGAGAGTATGGATATTGATTTAAAGAGAGCGCTTCGTCTTTTTGCAAGCAATTTTAGGCAAAGTGATTTATCTTATTATTTCTATCCAAATAAATGGGAAGAAGAGGCTTTTCGTGAACTGCCTATTCTGAAATTGACGGAGGCCCGTAGACTCAGTTTTCATCATATTGCAGCGCTCTCTCCACTCATCAAGTATTGTTCTAAATTAACCTACTTGACTATCAAAGCCAATCGGCATAATCGATACGGCTATTGGCACCGGCAGACCTTTGTAGGAAAAGACCGTTTGAGGGAATTACCAGAGGAGATTGGAGAACTTAAAGATCTGCTCTTTCTTCAAATTAGCAGAATGCCATTAGAACATCTTCCCGCTAGCATTGGAGAACTAAAGCAGTTGAGGCGTGTTATTATTACATGTTGCGATTTAACAGCACTACCCCCATCTTTTTTTGAATTGGAACAATTAGAAATATTGGTTCTTGCCAATAATAAGATAGAGACCCTACCCGCAGACTTTCTAAGATTTAAGCATTTGAAAGTTTTTGATATACAAGGCAATCCGCTGAAAAAGGGGGGAATAGATCCAGCCCTGTTTGATCCAAAGCTTGCACCAAAGGCGATTTTAAAAGCATTGAAAGCTTATTCCTAAAAAGAAGGAATTTTTTTCTTGCAAAACAGGTTTTACTTCTACAAGTAAAAGTTTTACTATTTAAATATACTATGCTGATATTTTTTAACTCAAATTATAGATATGAAAACTAGATTAATCATTTTTGGTGTTGTTGGTTTTGTACTACTCATTATCATTTTAGTATTGGCCAATAGCACATTCTTAACCATTGATGCAGGAAACCGAGGGGTGCTTTTTAGACCGTTCGGAGGTGGTATCAACAAAGAACGGGTGTATAAGCCTGGCTTTCATGTAATCGCTCCTTGGAATACCATGTATGTTTATGATGTACGAGAAGTACAACTAGAGGAGTCGATGACGGTACTTTCTTCGAATGGATTGAACATCAACCTAGATATTACGGTGCGGGTGAATCCTAACTTTAATAAGGTGGGGGAGTTGCATGAGCGTTTTGGTGAAAATTACTTGACTAGCTTGGTGCGCCCTGAAGTGCGCTCGGCAGTACGTAAAATTATTGGTCGCTACAAGCCGGAGGAACTCTATTCTACCAAAAGGGATGAGGTACAGGGGCTAATTGCATCGGACTTGGAAGAAACCCTGAGTGCTAATTTTATTGATCTCAAAGCCATCCTCATTCGGGATATTAAATTACCTGAAAAAGTACGCCGGGCAATTGAAGAAAAAATTGAAGCCGAGCAGAAAGCTTTGAAATATGAATATATTCTAGCACAGGAAAAGAAAGAGAAAGAGCGTATCCTGATTGAGGCAAGTGCCAAGGCTGAAGCCAATGCAATTTTAACCGAAAGTCTAAATGATCGTATTTTAGCAGACAAAGGGATTGATGCCACCTTAAAGCTTGCTAATTCTCCCAACTCTAAAATTGTTGTGATTGGGGGAGGAGATAAGGGACTTCCCTTGATTTTAGGAGGCCAATAGCCTAGCCTGTATTACTAAAAAAAGAACCCGATGGAAATTTATATCCATCGGGTTTTTCATTGTATATCGTTTAGCTTATTTAGCTAACTACTTCTACCTCTGCAGGAAGGATATTCACGTAAGTACGCTTTTTGTATCCTTGCTTGAATTCTACCACACCATCACAAAGTGCAAACAAGGTATGATCTTTACCTATTCCACAGTTTTTGCCAGGATGATATTTGGTTCCACGTTGACGAACGATGATATTTCCGTTGACAGCCAATTGTCCACCATAAAGTTTGACACCTAGACGTTTACTTTTACTATCACGTCCATTATCCGTACTACCAACACCTTTTTTGTGAGCCATTTTATATAGAGATTTTGAATATTAACAATATATGATTGCACAGTTTTCGCAAATATAATAAAATTACGCGATACTGTCAATTTTGATTTTGGTAAAAGATTGACGGTGACCGTTTTTCTTGCGGTAGCCCTTACGGCGCTTTTTCTTGAAAACGATGACTTTCTCACCTTTCACATGTTCCAATACGGTAGTATTTACCTTGTTTGCTAAAGTAGGAGTACCTACTTGGTAAGTGTCGTCTTTTGCTAGGAGGAGTACTTTGTCGAAAGTAACTTGATCGCCCTCGTTAGCGTCCAGACGGTGTACAAAGATCTCCTGACCTTCGCTCACC
>CAZOLU010000421.1:0-2001 GCA_964580485.1 uncultured Saprospiraceae bacterium
TTTACCTAACGGTATGTATACATTAAAATACGAAAAAAAATTAACTTAACAGATGAGGCTAATCACTATATATTAGTCTAAATTATAAAAATATGATTTAAAGTATATTGAAAATATAAAAATAATATATTTATTTATAAACAATGTTTGTGCATGTCCATTGTATAAGTGAGTGCTTACTAAAGCATTATTATTCAATAACTTAAAAAACTTTATACTCTTTAATGGATAAACAGAAATTTAAACAACAGGCCAAAGAACAAATAGACAATATTGCTGAACAGATAGATGCGCTTGAAAAGAAGAGCGAAACTGCTGCTGATAATGTGAAAGAAACTTATCAGGAACAGGTTAAAAACCTCAAAGAGAAGCAGAACGAGCTTCAACAAAAATATGATGAGTTGACAGATGTTGCTGCCGAAAATTGGGAAAAAGCTAAAGAGGCATTTTCTAAAAGTGCACAATCTGTCCGGGAAGGCTTTGCCCGCCTGACAGAAACTTTTCAAAGCGAAGAATCTAAAGCATAAGACACTACATACTCCTTTTTAATTGGAGTTGGTTTAAGCAGCGGATGAGGTATTACCTCATCCGCTGTTTTGCTTTTATTTCCGCTTCTTGCAATTCTTGTACAGCCTATTGCTGCTAAACATATTGACAAGTGGGATATCGACTGCGAGGAAGGCACCTGCGCGCCAGCCGGTCGTCGTGCTGATGTTAAGATTGCTATTGGTCACACTTCGCAAGCCAGGACCATATTGCGCACCCACTCCAAAGGAGAGGGGCAGCTTGGGAAATCCATAGATGAGGTAGCCCCCGGGGGCTAGTACATTCTCAAAAGTCAGATCGGGCAAGGCTTGGGTGTTGTTGCCATCAAAACGGTAGGCCGTCAGGGCGCCAATGTCAATGACTGAAACAAACAGGCTCAAAGCGCCGCCTTTGCCAAAGCCCTTGCTAAAGCTGAAGCCAATGGGCGTAGCTAAGGCGTAGTAGGGACTTGTCCCTACTGTTTGCAAGGTCTCATAACCGCCCCCCACGCCTACATAGGCGTTGACGGCAATGCTAAAGGAAGAGAACTTTTTGATAGCGGCGCTGCCTGGGGGCAGCGCAAAGGCCTCTATGGCCTGCGAGACTTCCTCACTGCTTTGGGCCGATACGGCCGTCGCAATAAAGCTGCCATACTTCATCAGACTGCGTTGTCCACATGTCCAGCTACTGTCGGGCAAGATCCGATCAATGATGTCGATGGAAGTGAGAATAGCAATGGGGAATTGTTGTTGCTGCACTTCAAAGGTGAGTTGATTGAGGCTTTTGGCGATGCCAAAGTAGTGTTGAAAGATGCTGTCTTCCTTGGGTGTAGACTGAAAGTATTTCTTTTTGAGTCGATAACAGAAATCGACCATATCCAGCGATTGATTGACAAAGTAGTAGAACTCCTGGTTTTTTTCTTCTTTGCTAATGCTAATGGTTCCCATGATTTCTTGGTTGCGACGTTGTTTCATCTCGTCAGCCAGCGCCTTGAGGCGCTTTCCACGATCAATGAAAAAAGTAAGATCCCGCAAGAGCCCTCTCAAGTCACGATTCGCCTGATACAGGCGGTCCAAATGATCCGTCATGCTCAAACTGTCGTTGAATTTAACCGTCCGGCTTCGTTCGTAGATCAATCCCAGAAAAAAATCGGTATGCATGGTATCTTTTAGCATGAAGCGAAAGTCCTGTGGACTCGTCCAATAGCCATCATCTCCTGCTTCTAAAGCCTCTGAAAGAATGCTGACCATCTTCATGTTTTGCTGAAAAGGTCGCAGTTCATCATTGAGTGAATCTGCTGGTACATCCTGAAAAAAGCCCTCCCGGCCGAGATAGCGAATAACGGTGGTGGGATCACTTTTAGATTTAAACATTTCCAAGACATTAAAGAAATCAGAAGCTAAATCCTTCATGTTTTCATCCTTGAGGTATTTAGTTGCTTGGACGTACTCGCTTAAATGTGGGAGGATTCCGTCT
>CAZOLU010000421.1:2011-3939 GCA_964580485.1 uncultured Saprospiraceae bacterium
ATCAAGGGTGCCCAAAAGTTGGGCTGTTTTGGGAAAAAGAATTTGCAATTCCTGTGAGGTATCAATGGCTTCCTGAAACTTTTGAAAAAAGGCAATGTGTAGTTCCTGCTTGGTACGTTTGACTAAAAAGTCGCTAAGTCCCAATAAAAAAGTGGAAGGGCTGAGTCCCACACCTGTCAAGCTTTCCATGCTTGTTGGGTTCAGGCTGCGTTTTTTTACAATGTCTTCAATTTCCAACCCAGAGGGAATATCATCGGGATCTGCCTCCTTAAGATAGTTTGCAAAGAAAGGGTTTGAGCGGTAGTTTTTCAACAACTCTACATCTGTTTTGACATGAGGAGCATAAGCAAATAATACCTTGCGTATATTTTCGGTAAGTTCTAACTTTTGTTCATTATTGGCAAGGCTTGTTAAATCACGTGAATCAATAAATGCCTGATAGCTTTGAGCAAAGCAAGAAAGAGAAAGTAGGCAGCAAAAGGCAACAACAAAGTTTTTCATGGGTCAATGGTTCGTAATGTGAAAAGGAAGGTTATCAACACGAACTTACTAAAAAGATCCCAAAATATTAGCAAAGGCATAAAAAAAAGGCCGCGACGCAGAGAACGTCGCAAGCCTTAAAGTCACCCCAATTAAAATCCAAAATTATGACTCTTCGTACTAATTATTTAGCACATTATATTGTAGAATTGAAGTTTTTAAAAAGGCCGCGGTGCAGAGAGCACCGCAAGCCTTAAAGTCACCCCAATTAAAATCCAAAATTATAAATTCAAATGCACTTTACAGTGCCTCTTGTTTCTTTGTTAGCTTAAATATCGTACTTTTATTTTAAAATCCAAAATTTTTTGGAAAAAAGTTGAAGTTTTTTTTGAACTAACTTCTGTGATTGTGAAGAAAAATGTGCTTTCCCTTAATCACAATTCAAATATAGAACTAATAAATGAATCTTGCAAGTATTAGAACAAAAAATTATACTTAATTGATAAAGTTTGTGTAAATGAGGGCCGGCGGGCCGTCTCTTCATAGCCATTGGTTCCTGTGTCTGGATTCCCATCAGCATTGACTTGCACTAATACGTCATAGTCGTAAAATAGAATAGTTCCCAGTGAAATCGATAAGCCTTTAAAAATAAATAAATCGGTATTGGTGGTCCATTCCACATCAATAAATTGTGGATTGCGTAGATAATCGGAAAATAAATTAAGGGTAGTGGTAAAGGCCAGGCGATGTTTTCCATCTTTATCTTTAAAAAACTTGTTTTTATAAGTTGCTCGCAAACTGGCACCCAATTGCAAGGTGTATTTGGCATAGTACAAACTGTCGTAGGTTTGCCCGGCGGGTTGTACCCGCCATTCATCAATAAAGGCTTGCCTGTCGGTTTCTCCCAATGGATTTCCGTGAAAGCTGGAAGTCCGTGCTGAGTTGGTAAGTTGGGCAATAGAATCATCCAACACAAAAATACTTTTGAAAGAAACCGGAGATAATAACAGCGAGAAAGTTTTATCAGGCTTGTAGGACATACCCGGCGAAATTGCAACCGTGGCAGGGGATAGTATTTTGGCAATCGGAAATTGATTGGCTACTGCGGTGTCTGCCGTTAGCTGATTGCCTTCATAGGTAGGCGTGAGTTGGGTAAGAAAATTAAAATCTACAGCATAGCCGATGGGGTCATCTTTGGCAATGGCATAGTTGAACTGGGAAGTCAGGCGAATTTCGTCTAAGGTTTTTTGAAAAGGGCCATCGCCTAGTTTTTGCACACCAAAGTTTACGGCTAATTTATTGTTCCAACTTGTCCTATCTTTATTATAGTCTGCTTCAAATCCCCCATTTCCTCCAAAGGCAATTTTATTTTCTCCTGCACCAATCTTGGGATTAACCAAAAGCGTTTGCGCAAAGTCAAGCCCCACACCACCTCCAAAAACCCAGAC
>CAZOLU010000422.1:0-3934 GCA_964580485.1 uncultured Saprospiraceae bacterium
TAGCACTAGTGATCGATTCTTACGCCAGCCCTGAGGAGAGGCTACCTCCATCACATCATACCCTTCCCAAAGGCCATCAGCATCACGAAAGGTTTTGATGCCACTTTCGGCGCTGATACCAGCACCAGTTAAAACCACAACTTTTTTCATAATTCAGGGTAATCTAAATTTTGTGTTTACTCCTTTTAGAGTCTTGATAACAGTTTAATCTGGGTATAAAAACAACTAGCCTTCCTCATATTGTCCCAGCAATAAAGCAAAGGTTTTGGGAAGCTTTTCTTTTAAAGGTAGTGGAGGATCTCTGTATTCCTGACAAGCATCCAGCATTTTAGCAGCCAATAGCTGTATAGCCTCTCGCTCTTCAAAAAGCACCTCATAGCAATATTCATCCCCCAACAACAATAGCAACTCAGCAAAAACAATACCATGCTCTACGGCATTGCTATCTTCTGTTTTATATGCAAAACGAATGAGTTGCACCAAAGCTTTAGCTTGCTTATTTCGAGCCTCTAACAAAACACTACAATAGGGAAATCCTGCTCGTTTGGCCTGATCTTGTAAAACTTGAGGAACATAAAGCTCTTCTACGGCATTACAAGAATTAGAACTTTGACAGCTCTCCAAGCTGAACAACAAGATGAGCAGCAGAAATAGTGGCAATCGAGACATCATTCCATCGTTTGTTCACTCCATTCTGTACCTGGCAATACTCCTACGATCACTAATTTTTGATCAAATTTCCAAGCTCTAATCTCGGTTTTATTTTGATCCTGGTATCGCCACTCTTCCCCTTGAAAATTAGGTTCTTCAAATAGGAGTTTAGCATCTACATCCCTCGCTGCCGTAGACTTGTAGGTAATAATGATCTCATACAAAGGTTGATTTCCTTCAGCATCAAAATACAAGAGAATTCGCTCGATGGAGGGATCATTGATATCTTCTATATATTCTTTGCGAAAACCAAAATTGTCATTAACATAATTCAATGGGGCAAGCTGAGGACGAACTGCCGTAGCTTCAGCAGGCGACATTCCAAACTCTAAATCTCTCAAAAGCTCTGGCAGATAAGCTTCTATCAGTTCCTTATTTTTCTTATTTTTTTTGCTTGAAATACAACTTGCAAGTATCAAAGTCAAAAAGCTTAAGATCAAAATTTTTCTCATTGTTTATTTTTTTGTTATGAAAAAGCTATCTTGCAACATTATTGCATTATATTAGTAATGATTTTTGAATTATTCGCAGAATAAAATCGTTTAATATTTAGTTTTGCAGGTTTTCTAAAATCTAAGTTAATAAAGATTCACTATATGTGATAAAGATCCTTCAATTTATGCGTAGAAAGATTTATATTTAATTTTTGAACATCATCATACTTCTTGTATAAATTTCAACTCCATATTACCCTTTTCTTCATCACACTGATGTTGCTTCCGCTTGCTTCGCAAATCGGGTTTATAGCTCATTTTACTTGGCAGAAAGCGTATATCATCAGCGAGCATTGTGTGAACAAAGAGGTTCCAAAACTAAAATGTGATGGAAAATGTCATTTAAGGCGATATGTACAAGCTAGTCAACAACAAGATCAACCCACAGAGCAGGCTCCCAGCTTGCTTTTGGAAAGCTTAAAGGAATTAGCAAATTTGCTGTTTATTGCAGAAAAAATTCCCATAAATTTTAGTACTACACCTAATATCGTATTTCAGGAATCTAGCAGGAATGCTTGGTTAAATTTGATTAGCCCTTATAGAGGGCGAACGCATCTCCAAAAGTTGATAAAGCCCCCAACGGTATAGTTTTTCTTTTCAAGTTTAGTTACAGGCTTTTCCATAGCCCTGTATGTTTTTATTTCAAATTTCTTTTATCAAAAAAATGGAATGATTGCCCATCAATCATTTCCTAACAGAAAAACTATATTCACATGAAAACGATTTCAAAAATTGCATTCGCATTGATATTATTCAGTATCTTCACCTTAAGCTCTTGTAATAAGGATAAAAGCAAAACCGTTGATCTTCAATTCAACTATAAAGTAGGCAGTGAAGCTTTTTCTTATGACCAAACCTACACTATTGGTGGAACGGCCATCAAATTTGACTTGGTGCAGTTTTATGTATCGGGCATCTCCGTTGAAGATCATGATGGAAATTTAGGTAGCTTTGAAACAGAATATCTACTAGTAAAACCAGGAGCTAGCACTCATAGCTTGGGACTACTTTCTGAATCTTTTGAAGACGATCATGTTCATTATCTTAACTTTAATGTTGGGATCGATGCAGCCACAAATGGTCAGACAGAATCTAGTTTTATGAGTCGTCCAGCAGAAGATCCATTAGCTGCTCAGGATCCAAGAATGCACTGGAGTTGGAACACTGGATACATTTTTCTTAAAATTGATGCTCAAGTGGATACAGATGGCAATGGTACTGTAGATTCTACGGCTGCATTCCATATCGGAACAAATGACTTCCTTGCAAGTACTCGTACCATGCTTCATACGGATTTAGAAACAGGAGAAAATACTCTATCTCTCAACTTCGATATAGCCAAGCTTTTTGAAGGAGTTGATTTGTCTACAGAATATTTTACCATGACCATGAGCAATATGCCTTTGGCGACTAAGGTAAAAAATAATATCCCTTCTGCATTTAGCAAAGCTAACTAATTGTGACCGTGGGGCGGCTCAGCCGCCCCACTATTTTCTCTCTAAAGCGCCCAAAGTATGAAATACTCCATTTTATTGGGCAGTTCAATCCTGATTTTAGTGTTGATAGCTGCCTGCCAAAAGGCAGAGTTGCCCTATGCCCTGCCCCTACCCAAAGGCTTTCCCATGCCTGAGATCCCAGAAGACAACGAATTGACCGCCGAGCGGATAGCCTTGGGAAAAAGACTCTTTTTTGACCCTATTTTGTCGAGAGACTCGACGATTTCTTGTGGATCTTGCCATTTTCAGCAACATGCTTTTGCAGATCCTCGCCGACTTAGCATTGGAGTGGAGGGGCGACTTGGCTTTAGAAACAGTTCTACCTTGGCCAATATTGCCTACCGAGAAAACTTCTTCTTTGATGGAGGGGTACCCAATCTTGAAGTCTTTACTGCTGCACCTATTGAAGACCCCAATGAAATGGATTTTGATTTGCTAGCACTAGTGGAGCGCTTGCAAGCTCACCCAACTTATCCACAAGAATTTATGGAGGCCTATGGTACTGAACCCAACACTTATAGTTTGGCTCGGGCACTAGCTAGTTTTCAAAGAACAATTCTGAGTGGCAACTCGCCTTATGACCAATACCAACGAGGCGATAGCAGTGCTTTGAGTGCTGCACAAAAAAGGGGAATGGAATTATTTTTCTCGGATCGAACGGCTTGTGGGAGTTGTCATTCCGGATTTACATTTTCAAATGAGCAGTTTGAGAATATTGGCTTGTATGAGGATTATAGTGCCGACCCTGGGAGGCGGCGAGTAACGGCTTTGGAGGAGGATATTGGGAAATTTAAAGTGCCTACCCTGCGCAATATTGAAGTCACTGCTCCCTATATGCATGATGGCAGTATCTCCAGCTTGGAAGAAGTGATTGATTTTTTTGATGGTGGAGGCTTTGCGCATCCTAACAAGAGTCACTTGGTTCGCCCCTTGGGGCTGACCGCTCAGGAAAAAGCAGACTTGTTGGAGTTTTTGAAAAGCTTGACCGATGAGGAGTTTTTGAACAACCCCCGCTATCAAGCAGATTAAACTACTAACCAACGTGAACTAAGGATTAAAATGTAAATAATTCTGAAGCCTAGAAGGCATCAGCTTGCGCAGTTAGGGCTTGTATGAGCGTAAACGCTCCAAACAAGCATTCATAATGCAGGGAAACTTTAGGTTCCCGAATTCCAACCTACGCAAGCAGTAGCTTTCAAGCTTCTGTCCGTAGTAAAAAGAATCCTTAGTTCA
>CAZOLU010000423.1:0-3888 GCA_964580485.1 uncultured Saprospiraceae bacterium
TTCCTTAAAAATATTTTCTAATTTTCATAAAATTTGATCTGCGAAAGGTCAGTAAGTATAATCTAAACTGCAAAACTTTCTCCACATCCACAGGTACGAGAAGCATTCGGGTTTTCAAAATAAAAGCCCTTGCCATTCAAGCCTCCTGAGAAGTGTAGTGTCGTATCAAAAAGATAGAGAAAGCTCTTGAGGTCGGTAACAATCTTGACCCCATTGTCCTCAAAAACTTGATCTTCGGGTAGGTTTTCGTTATCAAAATCCATTTTATAACTCAAACCTGAACAGCCTCCACTGGTTACAGAAACCCGAACAAAATAGTCTTGATCTAGATGTCCTTGGGTTTTAATTTCTGTAATTTTCTCTTTGGCACTTTCTGCTACGTGAATCATAATTGAATTGCGGTTTTTATTTAGTGAGAAGCATCTTCTTGGATCGTAACTTCCAAGCCATTTTTCTCTTGGTAGTCTTTGATCGCTGATTTGATGGCATCCTCAGCTAGTACAGAACAGTGAATTTTTACTGGAGGTAGTTCCAATTCTTCTACGATATCCATATTGTCGATACCCGCAGCTTCTTCAATAGATCTACCTTTGAGCCATTCTGTTGCTAGCGAAGAAGAGGCAATTGCAGAGCCACAACCAAAGGTTTTGAATTTAGCCTCTGTAATGATACCCTTGTCATCTACTTCAATTTGTAGACGCATTACATCTCCACATTCAGGAGCTCCAACAAGACCAGTTCCAACTGTTTTTTTACTTTTATCTAATGTTCCTACGTTGCGAGGATTCTTAAAGTGGTCTAATAATTTATCTGAATAAGCCATAGTTATATAAATTTTGTTGGTTTAATTTTAAAATAAATAAGTGTTCAACTGTTAATGCTCTGCCCATTCTACAGAATCTAGATCAATGCCCTCTTTATACATTTCCCAAATAGGAGAGAGCTCACGCATTTTATTCACCCCATTAGAAATTTGCTCAATCGCATAATCTACCTCATCTTCTGTTGTAAAACGGCCCAAACTAAGGCGTAAAGAAGAGTGCGCCAGATCATCCCCCAAGCCCAAGGCTTTGAGTACATAAGAAGGCTCTAAAGAAGCCGAAGTACAAGCTGAGCCAGAAGACAGTGCAATTTCTTCATTAAAGGTCATCATCAAGCCCTCACCTTCTACATGTTTAAATGAAATGTTGGTCAGATGTGGCATACGGCTGTTGACATCGCCATTGATGACGGTTTCTTCTAGTTGTGTCAAAGCTTGTTCAAGCTTATCACGCAAAGCACTGAGTCGCTTCATCTCTGCTTCCATTTCCTGACCCGCAATTTCGCAAGCCTTACCCAAGCCTACAATACCAGGTACATTGAGCGTGCCAGAACGCATTCCTCGCTCATGTCCACCACCATCAAGTTGTGCAGTGAGTTTTACACGAGGATTTCTACGGCACACATAAAGCGCACCAACACCTTTAGGACCATAAATTTTATGTCCACTAAAAGCCATGATATGGATCCCTAAGTCTTTTACATCAACAGGAATCTTACCTACAGCTTGGGTCGCATCACTGAAGAATAGCAGCTTGTGCTTGGCGCAAATTTCCCCAATAGCTTTCATGGGGTGAATGGTTCCAATTTCATTATTGGCAAACATAATCGCCACCAAAATCGTATTGTCTTTAATAGCCGCTTCAAGCTCTTGAAGATCAATGTTTCCTTTGTTGTCTACATCAAGGTAAGTGACTTCAACACCTTGCTTTTCTAGACTTTTGCAGGTATCTAAAACTGCTTTATGCTCTGTGGTACAAGTAATAATGTGATTTCCTTTACGCTTGTACATGTCAACCACACCTTTTAATGCAAGGTTGCAACCTTCGGTAGAACCAGAGGTGAAGATAATTTCACGGTTGTCGGCACCAATAAGGTTGGCAATTTGATCTCGGGCATAGTCTACCGCTTCTTCAGCTACCCAACCAAAAGGGTGGTTGCGACTGGCTGCATTACCAAATTTATTCTGCAAATACGGGAGCATTTCCTCAAGTACACGTGGATCTATTGGTGTAGTGGCGCTGTTATCTAGGTATATCATTCTTTTTTCTAAGTTCATCTTTTCTAGTTTTGGTTTCTATTTAGATTTAATCTAATCACAAATATAACATTAATAACGGATTAATTGTTTCAGTTAGAATATTTTTTTCTACTGAATTTGAGAGATAGGTCTATTCTAAAAGATCTGAAGGAATTGTTTAGGGAAACTAAAGGGGGCGCTAAGAAGTTTATTTGACCAGCACAAAGCCATTTTTTCCTGCATAGCGCAGCTTGTTGCGCTCCCCTGTTTTGATATAAAAGCCAGAGGAGGCATCCTTTTCAAAGCAACTGTACGAGAGTTCTTGCTTTTCGGCATTGTACATCAAATTGAAATGGTCGAGCATAATGGCTTTGATAACCAGATAATCTCCTGCATTTTCAAAGCAACTGCCACAGCGCAGGAGTCGATCTCCTTTGAGTTCAAAGAGTTGAATGGTGAGATGGTGTTGCCCATTTCCATGTGTACCTTCTCCGATAGTCATGTAATGCACCTGCTTGCCTTGTTGTAGGCGATGTACTCCATAATTCCAGACATCGGTGTATTCTCCAGTGACTTGCTCATCTCCTTTAGATAGCCATTGTGTGCGCACTATACGATTTTCGTCTTTAAATTGTGCAATAGAAAGAATATTGCGCCAGTCGTGGTTGGTGTTGTTGTCCCAACTGAAAATGCGTATACGCTGGTCTTCAGAACGACGGATTTTGATGTTTTTTGCAAGTTCTGTAAAGGGGTAGTCAAAGCTTTTGGGGTTGGCTAATAGTTTTTCAAAACGCTCGATAAATTCGGGGATAAGTATCTCTTGGTGCTGATAGGAGCTGGTGTTGGGATGCCAGAAAGCTTGATAGATTTCGATAATGCGCTCTTCTTCTTCGGCAATAGAATTGCCAGTCTCTGCCTTACTGGAGGGTAGTAACAGAGCTAAAGCACATAGACCACTTAGGATGAGTTTCCAATGCATTAGATCGAAATTATTCATTACAAAGTTGTAAAAGACATTTTTTATGTAAAAAAAGCAGGTTTTGTTACCACTATATATGTCCCATTTTGCGCAAAGCCCAAAAACACTTGGCGGTAATCTGTATATCTACAGCAGCATTATGGGCATTTTTAAAGCCTTTACGGAAAATAGAATAGTGCAACTCACTAAGCGTTGGCCATTTGTATCCATATTTGTTGGGGATACGGCAATAATTGGCAGTGCTGCGCATGGTGCAAATGCTTGGCATTGTAGCTAAGGAGTTGGGGTAGTTGGCTCGAAGTAGCTCAGCTCCTAGTATGTTTTGATCAAAACTAATGTTGTGGGCAACAAGTACCTCTGCTTGATCTAAACTCTGGAGGAATTGATCCAATACTTGATGAATTGGAATACCCTCTGCTAGTGCCTTGGCTTGAGAAATTCCGTGAATGCGTACAACAGATGCTGGTATTTGAAAGTCTTGCGGATAGACAATGTAATCCTGCGCTTCTAGGAGTTGCTCCTCCTCATCATAAAGTAGCCAGGCCAACTGTACGACCCTTGGCCAGTTGCTTAATTGGGATATAGGTGCTTTCCAATTTCGTGGAAGTCCTGTGGTTTCGGTATCAAAAAATAAATACATATCCAACTGCATTTAAGAGCATGTTTAAATTTTTAGGTACTTATCGTCAGTAGATTAAGTTTCTAATCTTATGGTAAAAGCAGTTAAATTCCTTGGATTTTGTGCTGAGATAAGGCTCTTTTGAGTGAAGATAGCAGCGCTACCTGAACGAAAAAAGCCGCCATATCAGGGCAAAAGACTGGAATTTAACAAGTAGATAGAAATTTAAAC
>CAZOLU010000424.1:0-3884 GCA_964580485.1 uncultured Saprospiraceae bacterium
CTATGTACTGGAAAGAGAAGTTTTGGGCCATTGGTCAATTTTTGGAATATTGCTTGCAGGTGGGGGCTCCGCTTTTATTGGTACATGCTATCTTCACGGGGAGCAATACGCCTCAATTTAGGGTAGTTGTACGCTTGTTGATTTCTATTGCTTTTATTTGTCATGGACTTTATGCCGTAGGGTATTATCCCCAACCTGGACCTTGGTTGCAGTGGTGTATGGATATATTTTTCATTCCCAATGATGCTATGGCGAGTACTTTTTTGAAAATGATGGGCTGGTTGGATTTTGTGGCGGCTGTTTTGATTTGGTTGCCTAATTCTAGGGTACGTAATCTGGCACTTTGGTATTGTATCTTGTGGGGGGGGATGACGGCTTTGGCTAGGGTAGTTTCCAATTTTTATTGGGACTTCCCACTGAGTTCCCTTTATCAGTGGGTGCATGAAACGCTGGTGCGTTTAGTGCATGGGGGGATTCCACTTTTATTGTGGGTTTGGGAACGACGAAAAAGAGGATGATACTTATAAATTTGAGACAGTGCTCAACAACTTTTTAGATCGCTCTGTTTTGCTTTCAGAAATTAACTTTTTACCCTAAATCAAAACATTCATCAATATGAGAATCTTACACCTGTTATTATTTATTCTTCTTTTTGGAAATCTAAATGCCCAGAAATTCACTTCCTTAGAAGAGGCTTTGAAAAATCCTGAAAAAGTCACTCACTTATCTCTTTTTGATCAAAAACTAACTGAACTGCCCAAGGAGATTAGTAAGTTGAAAAATCTAGATACCCTTAACCTTGCTTACAATCAATTGAGTAGTTTGCCAGATGAACTTTTTGAGTTGACTAATCTGAAATTGTTGTCCTTGGATAATAATCAACTAAAGGAGCTTCCTGAAGCCATTGCTAAGCTTAGTCGACTAGAGCATTTGAGTGTAGGGGATAATCAACTCAAGCAATTACCCCAAGCACTCACGCAACTCTCCAAGCTCAAGAGCTTGTCAGTGAGTAATAATCAATTGAGCAGCCTGCCTGCCGATTTTGGAAAGCTTAAGAAGTTAGAATTTTTAGCACTGATTAGCAATAAATTGAGTAGTCTGCCAGATGATTTTTCTAAACTAAGAAAGTTGCAAAAGCTATACCTATCCTACAATAAAATTGAAGCCCTACCCACAGGTTTTGCTAAACTTAAAAAACTAGAGAAACTAGATTTGCAAAATAATGCACTAAAGGAGCTGCCTGCCGATTTTATCAAGCTAAAAAAGCTTAAAATATTGAGTCTGAATACCAATAAATTAACTGCCCTACCTGAAGGTTGGGGCAAACTTAAAAATTTAGAAGAACTGTCTATTACATCGAATAAAATCAGCAGTCTACCAGAAGATTTTGGTAAATTGAGCAAACTAAAAGAGTTGAGTGCCGCTGGCAACCAGCTCCAGCAGCTACCTAGTAGCATTTCAGAGCTAAGTGCCTTGGAAGAAATAGATTTTGGAAGCAACCAATTGAGTAGTTTACCAGAGGGCTGGGTCAAGCTGCAATCCCTCAAAGAGCTCAGTTTGTATGACAATAAACTGTCTAGCCTACCCCAAGAATTACTATCGCTATCCAATTTAGAGGAGATGGATTTGAGTGATAACAACTTGGATGAGGCGACCCAGGTTAAAATCAAGGAAGCCTTACCCAATTGTGAGCTAGAGTTGGACTAGGTTTAGTACTCTACAAACATAATTGGACGAAACCCATGTTTGGGGCTTGCGGTTTTTTTGGCATCACATAACTGATCAACACTGATTTGTAAGTAATAACCAGGATCTGCCCAACTGCCACCTTTCAAGATGCGTTGGGTAGCTTCTGCTTCATTATGGTCATCCTGAACAAATTCTGCTACATTTCCCGCCATGCCATAAAGTCCATAATTGTTAGGTAGATAGGATTCTGATGTAGATGTGACGGTGCTGGATGCTGGAGTTTCTCGAATGATCAGCTTCCCCACTTCATCATAAGCAATCTTACTTTGATCTACTTTGTAATAGTTGGCCAAATCTCGTCCTTTTTCATTCTTTAGGCTATATGTTCCCCAAGGATAAGGGCTGGTTTTACTATGTCCCCCTCGGGCGGCATAGCTCCACTCGGCATTGTTGGGCAATCGAACTTTTACGGATTTGAATTTTTTATCTTCCAAACCATTGAGAAAATCTTCTAACCATTGGCAATAGGCTTCAGCCTGTTCATAGCTGATATTGACTACGGGATAATCCCAGTATGCCGGGTGTCCATAATATGTACTGACAAAAGGGGCTCCATGAGCGACACTGAGCCATAGGAGTGTATCGGGTAAGAGCGGTGGAATTGCTGACTCTCCCTTTGTTTTACGGGTATGGTATTCATATTCCTTCCACTGAATATTGGTAATTTCAGTTTTTAGCATATAAAAGTTGCTAATACCTTCCTCCTCTGTTTGGGGGATATAGGCCCAGCCGTCGTAGTGTTTACTAAACTTTTTACGTTTTTTTTCTAATGCTTTGTCTTGGTTTTGTGCAAAAACATTGACGCTGAGTAATAAAAAGCTGGCTAGTAGTAGGTGGATGTTCATAATTGAATACTGATGGTTTAAAAATGGTATATGTATCTATTCACAATACCAAAATTTGAAAGAGCTAAGCAGTATTGATTGCTAGTATTTTATTAACGACAACCTAGCGCCTGTTATTTTATTCTAAAGTTAAGTGTTGCTCCGATGCAATGTTAAGATTTATAGGGAGCATAGGACTATACTTGATGGTAGTTCCCTAGCCTTGCTCTAAAGGAGTTGAAGGAGCTTAGGGACTAAGAGGTCTGACTAAATCGTTAGGATCTAAGATAGAAAAGGGGGGACTTCTCTATTCCAGTTGGAGATTAGTTGGCATTTCTAATTGCTCCTGATCCTGTAATATCCGAACTAACCGTAGGTGAGCCTTTGTACCAAATATTTCCACTGCCTGAGATCCTAGCATCAAGGCTTTGATTTAATTGAACTCTTGCATTTCCACTACCAGAAATATTGACTTCTGCTGCTTCTCCATAAGCTTCGAAACCGTTAAAATCTCCTGATCCAGAAATGTTGATCTTTTGTTGAGGCGCAGAACCATGAATAGTTGCAATTCCAGAACCTGAAAGGTCAATATCTAGGTCATTCGTTTCCATATTAAAATTGATATTTCCACTGCCTGAGATCTTTCCATCAAAACTACCTGCATAGAGATCGAAATCCATATCCCCACTACCCGATATTTGGGCTTTCAACTGATGGTTGATCTCAAATTCGGTTCGGCCAGACATATCTCCACTGCCCAAAATTTGTAGGTCTAAATTGTCCAA
Organism: uncultured Saprospiraceae bacterium; assembly: GCA_964580485.1. Classification (GTDB taxonomy): domain Bacteria; phylum Bacteroidota; class Bacteroidia; order Chitinophagales; family Saprospiraceae; genus Saprospira. Next base: position 3,359 of record CAZOLU010000424.1, read on the forward strand.
AACCAGAGCTTCATCCACATCCACTACCATATTCCCAGAACCACTGACGGAAAGAGTTTTTGCAGTAGGCATGGTAACATAAACCTTTAGTTGATAATTGTAGTAGTTGCCAAGATCTAATTTCAATTCTAAAGTTCCGTCAGTACTAACATCTGTTTGCAGACGTTCTATGATATTTTCTTGTCCCTCGGCTACAATACTAAATGAGCTGCCCAGCAGAACCTCTACATCAAAGCTACCTGCTAAATTAACAGAGGTGAAATTGGAAATATCAATATTCTGCTGAATGATAGGCCCTTCTCCTTCAATACGTTGGCAAGAGGTGAACAATAAAGTCATGACCAAAAAGGCGAACATAAAATAACTTAGTTTTTTCATAAGAGTTTTGTTTGTTTTAAGGTAATGAAAATTTGATGTATTTTTCACCTTAAATTACTGTCCAGTTTTTGGGGACAACTACATTTTTTGGAGAGCCCTGAAGGCGAGCTGGCATGATGCAATGCATCATAAGCATAAGCAAAAATCC
>CAZOLU010000425.1:0-1322 GCA_964580485.1 uncultured Saprospiraceae bacterium
CCAACAGCTTAGCCAAAAGATTGACTGTGTTGAAGGAGTGGGACGACTTAGCCAAGATCACTTTTTCTGGCTTCTTGCTCAATATAGTTTTGGAGATGATGATGATGACCCCAATCTAAGAGCTTACCACTCGTCTCGTCATACACATAGCCACTCCTCCTCACATACCGAAAATCATAGTCATCAACGCCATGTGATTTACATTCGAGATACTATTGTACTCCAAGCAGCTCCAGATACCGTCTTTATGGAAGCTCCTAGCCCAAATAGTGAGGATATGATGGCTGCAAAGGAAGCTCTGCACAAAATGCTCGACGACCGGCAGCTAAAGCTCCTCATTCGAGAAACGGTTCAGGAAATGTCCGCCGATGAGCTGAAAGACTTTGAAAAAGAGATGAAAGAAGATTTCAGGCAGATTCAAAATGAGATGAAAATCACTCAAGCCCAAAAAAAAGTGGAAGAGCTAGAAGCGAAGAAAGCTGCCAGAGAAAAAGAACGTGCAGCCAATAAAGAAGCTCGCCAAAAACGCAAGGAAGCTTGGAAAGCCTTGACCAAAGAAGAGAAAAAAGAATTGCTCAGAGCTAAAACGACCCTGATTGTACATGAAACGGGTGTTGCTACTGCCGAAGCTGCAGCTACCTTGGGTGCAGTCGTGGCTAGTGGTATTTTGGCCATTGGTCAAGGTATTATCCGCGCACCTTTGGGGATTTGGAACTGGTTGGATCAACATTTTTATCTTAACATTGATCTCAGTTGTAATGAACAGCAAAGGCTGCGAGCATACCGAAAAGCGCAGAACTACAAGGCTCCTGAGCCGAGGAAGTATAAAGGGCAGTGCCCTGGTTGGTAGAAAATTTAGACCCTAGACCATGAGATAAAGAGACTTTAGACCAAGACAATGAAAGGTCTATCAGTCTTAACCTAGTCTAGGGTCTCAGCCCCTCGGGCTACGACGAGGAGCAAAGCATCCTGCGGCTTAAAAATTTTCGAATCCTTTCCCGAAGGGCTCAGTCTATTTTTTACAAAAAAGAAGGCTGAGAGGATCGAAAATTGACAGCAACCCAGCCCTAGCCTTTCTCCGAAGGAGTCGAAGAAGGGGTCAAGAAAACAGGCTAAATAGGTACAATTCATTTATAACGTCAAACCTACCATTCATAAAGTCAAATCCCCCCCCTTTTGAACTAGCTATTGTATCCTATTGATTTTTATACTTATTTAGTGGTAGAAATTAGTTCAATAATCAATTAAAAACAATCGAAAGATGAAAAAGTCTATCAAAAAATTGGAAACTAAAGTACTTAAAAACACTACAACTGTAAAAG
>CAZOLU010000425.1:1332-3866 GCA_964580485.1 uncultured Saprospiraceae bacterium
ACCAGGAAGTAAGTAGTTCATAAGCTCTATTAGAACTCTAATTAGGATAATCCTATAAAGTTCTTCGACCGAAGCGTTTCCAAATAAAACTTGGAAACGCTTCGCTATTTTAGGCTTAGATTCCACAACTTGGGGTTTTAAGTCTAGCCATGGAATAAATTCCAGTATGTGTTTAGCGTCAAATTCTAACCTAGGCCAACAACCCAATAATACTATCCTTCTGCAAATTTTGCGGCATCAAATTGATTGCATCTTCTCCCGAATCTACCAATTCTGCCCCAGCATCAAGCAAAAGCTTTCGTAGAGATAAGGGACGAACATATTGGTAAAATAAAGCACTGCGAGCATTATCGGCCTGTGTAGAAGGCGAGCTGACGCTCATACTTCCAAAAGCAGTATTGACCAAAACAAAGCTGAGTTCCTCATTTTCCTCTGGTAAAAAGACCCCCAAAATCTGCGCTCGAGCCCCCATTTCCGCCTCTGCTTCTAAAATCAATTCATTAGAATCAAACATATAGTTCTCAGAAATATCAGAGGCCTGCCCTACTACGATTTTAAATTTACAGCCCACCTCCCCACTGAAGATATTAAGTAAACACAAAGCGGGATTAGCCAAACCACTAGCGGCATAAAGTAGTTCTGTCGCCCCAGAAGGTGCAGAGGTAATATCTCCCGAATACATCAGGCTACCTGATTTGTATTGGCTATTCCAGCCTACTTTACCTGCCAAGTCTAAAGAGGAAAGGTCCAAGTCATTTGCGCCCCATTCATTTTCCCAGTAAACTCCTGCAACCAAATTTTTAGCCTGAATCTTAGTTCCCGTAGGATAATTCCCCACAAACATTTTCTCCGTTGCGGGAATACCATAGTCTACCAAAGTTGGATAGATGAATTGCTTTCCACTTAAATCCAGCCCCTCTAAAAGACTTTCATAGGTCTGATCAAAGACACGTTGAAAGAAATTTTGTTTACCTTGAACATTCTGCTTTTTAGCAAAGGATTTTCCATTCCGTATCCGATACAAAAAACTATCTGCCGATTGCAACCGAGTATTCAAAGCCTGCAATAATCGGATTTTTCTAAAATTATTCGCTTTAGCTAAAGCTTCCTCAATCTCTTGATTACTAAAAGCCCCCGAAGTGATGTTATTCAAGACATCTACGGGTAGTGGCTTGTGATAACGCTTGGATAATCGGCTGATTTCGTTAATCAATGGAACATTTGCCCTATTGGACTTAAAAGCCAGCCAAATCGGCTTGAAGCGATTGAAAATTTCAGCACAGTTTTTCAAACCAAAAGCCTGAAGATCTTTGCTAAGATCTAGTTGAGCTGCTTTAATGGCATTCAGCACCGCCTTACTCTTAATCAATAAGGTAGATTCAGTGGCTTGATAAACCAAGTATCTAAGAAATTCAGAAGCATGTGTAGGATATACTCCAGTTTGAGCAATGATTTTCACCAAGGCTTCCTTATTCTTAATATCGTCTACAACCGTGAACTGATAATCTAAGACATTCAAAAGTCCTAAAACATCATCTATCGTATCCTCTTCCAAAGCAATTCCACTCCTCAATAGATTTAGACATTTTTCAATTAGCTCCTCCTCGCCCAATCCACGAATCAGGGTCAAAGGAATTTTTGTCAGTTCAGGAATTTCTAAGGTTTCTGCGGGGAAATAGATGTAATCAGACTGATGATTGGTCCCATAAGTTGTCATATAATGCAGCCTCTGATGAATCCACAACTCAAATCGGCTACTATTCTTAATCACTTTCCAGGATTTGTGAAAGCTTGCGTTCAGCTGCTCTGCGCTGAGTTGATGTTTTTTGAAATAATCTAAAACCTCATCTAATGCATAAGAAGCATATTGGTCTAAGATGACTCCATATTCCAATGTTTCTTCAGATATTTCAACAATGGGTCCTTTGGGCACAGCATTAAAAAGCTTTAGGCTTAATTCAAAGATTTGGGTATTCATAAGATTTTGGAATAAAAGAATCCATGAAGTTTTTGAGGTAAAAGACTTCATGGATTATGAAAAAATATGCGGGAACTAAATTGGATCGATTTATTTTAGGAAGTTCCTTTGCAATATGTGTTTTAAACTCAGCTTAGTTAGTTTTAGTTCCCTGATCTTAATTTTTATTAAACTTGTCTAGGAGCTACTCTAATTATAAAAGGAGCAGACCGCCAATTTTAGAGAGATCTAAGGTAATTTTCATTAAAATCCCCTACCTTTGCCCCAACAAAAACAAAAAACATGAACTGCATCATTTTCGATTGCGATGGCGTATTAGTGGATAGTGAAGACCTTTCTAACCAGGTATTGATGGATATTGCTGCTGAGGTTGGCTTGCAAGTCGATATGGATTTCATTCATGCCCAATGGGTAGGGAAATCACTACAATATATTTGGGAGGCTATTGAACGCCTGAGTAGGGAAAAGCTGCCCAAAGATATTGAAACCCAATTTAGAGCAAAGACCTTTGAGCAATTTCAACAACATCTACAACCTATTGAGGGGATTCAGGAAT
>CAZOLU010000426.1:0-3862 GCA_964580485.1 uncultured Saprospiraceae bacterium
AGTACACTGTTGTTTAGCCTGGGGCTCCAAGCTCAAATTAGTGAAGGCCTTAAAATAAGACTAGAAGAAATAGACAAAGATCCCAGCGTAGAGCTAAGCTGTGCAAGCGTCTTGGTAAAAATATATGATGATGCCACTGGAGAAGCTGCGGTTGGGGCACAACTCATACTACAAAATAAGGCTGATGCTATTTATAATATTCCAGTAAGTGGGGAGGTAGAAATCCTGACAGATGCCTCCAGCTTATCTGCAAGGATCAAGCCGCCTTTGACACGAAAAAATCCATACCAAAAAGGCAGCTTTAAGCATCTAAAGATTGAAGCTGGCAAACGCTATCGGCTACACATTGGACTAATCCGAGTAAATCAGATTATCACCCCTCCCCCGGTGGCACGTAAGCCTGTACTTTATTTCTACCCTGAAAAGCCTATGGATATTGACATTAAATTAAATCCAAATGGGAATTTCAGCTTTACTTACCCCAAATACAAAGAGGGTTGGAAGGCTAAAATTTTCCCCAATGGAAATATCATTATCGATGATAAAACATATCCCTACTTGTTTTGGGAAGGTCAACTTAGTGGAATAGCTCCTGAAGTACGACAAAGCGGCTTTGTTGTTTCAGCAGATGAAAGCGTAGACTTTTTGGAAGAAAAACTCAAGGTATTGGGGCTGAATCAACGGGAGATCACCGACTTTATCACCTTTTGGGCCCCTCAACTAGAGCAAAACCCTTACAATTTCATCCATTTCATTACTGGAAATGCTTATGAAACACAGATTGCTGAGCTGAAATTGAGTGAACAACCCGATAGCAAAATCCGTATTCACCTTTGGTATGCAGCCTTGGATACCAAAATTCAGGTCACGGAGCAACAATTGAGCCCTCAACAGCGACAAGGATTTAGCGTAGTGGAATGGGGCGGTGCTAAATTCAACTGGATAGAGCCTTAACTTCTGAGATAGTTTATCTAATCCAGCTGGTCTACGATAGAAAATAAGGCTCATCGCATTTCACTTTCAAAGGCGATGGGCTTTTTCATAAACTACCAACAGCTTTATTTTAGAAAAAGAAACTCTATAAAACTAGAGCACTAGACTTCAAGGGAAAAAAGCAAATTAAACGGAACTTATCATGTTTTTTGTTTTAAATTCCCGAAATTTGCAGCAGAGCGACAAAAGCAGAGCCTTTATATTTTCCAACGCGGTTTATCATCTTAACAAAACCAGCAATATGTCCTACACCATTCGCAGAATGCAAGCCCGAGATGCACAAGCTTTTATCGATTTGCTCGATAAAACTGATCGGGAAACCGACTTTATGACCAGTGAGCCTGGCGAGCGCAGCCTCAACCCTTTTCAGCTCTCTATGGGGATTGCCTCGGGGGTACAAGTGGTTTTTCTGGCCGAAAATGAACAAGGGCTAGTAGGGCATCTGGCCGCTTACTACCTTTACGGGCGAGGTAGCCGAGTAAAACACGTAGTTCATATTGGCATTTCGGTGCTTCAGGAGCATTGGGGCAAAGGCCTGGGGACTCAACTATTTGAAGCCTTGGAGGCTTGGGCAAAAGAGGCAGGAATTATACGTTTAGAACTGAGTGTCATGACCCACAATGAAAGAGGTATTGCCCTATACAAAAAAATGGGTTTTGAAGTGGAAGGACTCAAAAAAGCCTCGGTGTATATCAAAGGGAAATACATTGACGAGCACCTTATGGCAAAGATTTTAACTTAGATCGGTTGTTGCAAACTCTGATCAGCAGCCCTCATCATTAAAAATATAGAAAAATGAAACCACTCATTTTAGTGACCAACGACGACGGTATCAATGCTCCTGGCATTAAAGCCTTGGTAGAAGTAGCCAAAGAATTGGGCGAAGTGATTGTAGTAGCTCCAGATAGCCCACAGTCGGGTCAAGGACATGCCATCACGCTTGAAAATCCACTGCGACTTTATCCTGTGGATATGTTTGAGGGGGTACCTGCTTATGAATGCTCTGGTACACCAGTAGATTGTGTCAAGCTAGCCAAGCATGTGTTGTTGAAAGAGCGTGATATTGACTTTTGTGTTTCAGGAGTGAATCATGGATCCAATGCATCCATCAATATCATTTACTCAGGCACGATGTCGGCAGCTATGGAAGCTTCGGTAGAAGGGATTCCTTCTATTGGATTTTCACTACTCAATTATCGTTTGGATGCAGATTTTAGTGCTGCCAAAATTTATGTTCGTCAAATCATGCAGGAGGTGATGGCTAAAAAGCTACAGCATACCTTGCTGCTCAACGTCAATATTCCCAACCTTCCAGCAAAAGAGATCAAAGGCATAAAGGTTTGTCGACAAGCAGAAGGGCATTGGGCAGAGGAGTTTATTGAAAATACCGATCCCTCTGGTCGACCTTACTATTGGCTGACGGGAGCCTTTGAGCTAGAAGATGAAGGTGAAGATACCGATATTTGGGCACTCAACAATGGCTACGTTTCCGTTGTTCCTTCTATGCATGACCTCACTGCACACCCCGCAGTAGATGCCATGAAGTATTTGGAGTCGGAGGCGATTCCTACCAAATAATGTAACTTTCGATTCCATCTGCATTAGAAGGATATAGATTTATTCACAATAAATGCAGTAAAATTATGACAGATATGACAAAATCTAGATGGATACAAGATAATTTTTTAACAGGCTTAATCACCGGACTCATCATTCCCCTAGCAGGTTTTGGCTTGCTCTGGTTTCTCAACAATGCTATGATGAAAGCCAATACCTTTGGTTCTTCTACCTTAGAATGGGCAGGCTTCAAAACTAGTACTTTGGTGCTGATGGCCATCTGTATCAATCTCATCCCAGTGCTCTTTGCCAATAAGCATCGAATGGATGAGTTTATTCGGGGAATTATGTTCCCTACGGTGATCGGCTCTTTTGTTTGGTTCTTTTATTTTGATCCTTTACAACTTTACTAATCGAAATTTTTAAATAGACCTTATGCAACTTTTCCAACGTCCTCGCAGAAATCGTAAAAATCCAGCTATTCGTGCCATTGCACAAGAAACTGACCTGGGGGTAGAACGCCTCATTTACCCCATATTTTTGGTAGATGGTCAAGGCATCAAAACCGAAGTCAGCTCCCTCCCTGGTAATTACCGTTGGTCTATCGACACCTTAATTCCTGAAATTGAAACCTGCCTAAAACTGGGGATTCAAAATTATGTGCTCTTTCCTGCGGTAGCGGAGGAGTTGAAGGACAAGTATGCCACATATAGCTATGCTGAAGAAAATTTTTATTTGCATGCATTGCGTCAACTAAAAGAGCGTTTCCCAGAAATTTGTCTGATGACCGATGTAGCCATGGACCCCTATAGCTCGGAGGGGCATGATGGTTTTGTAGATGAAAATGGTCAGATTTTGAATGATGAAACCCTTCCCATTCTAGCCAAAATGGCTGTAGCCCAAGCACAAGCAGGAGCCGATATTATTGGACCCAGTGATATGATGGATGGTCGGGTAGCGTATATCCGAGAGGCTTTAGATCTGGCTGGATTTAATCAGGTCTCCATCATGTCTTATACGGCTAAATATGCCTCGGCTTTTTATGGTCCTTTTCGGGATGCCCTAGATTCTGCCCCCAAGGCTGGAGATAAAAAAACCTATCAGATGAATCCTGCCAATCGTCGGGAGGCTTTACTTGAAGCAGAATTGGATTATGCAGAGGGTGCAGACTTTTTGATGGTGAAGCCTGCTTTACCCTATTTAGATATTATTGCTTTGCTAAAACAAAACTTTGATATTCCAATTACGGCCTATAATGTAAGTGGCGAATGTGCCATGATTACTGCGGCTTGCCAAAAGGGCTGGCTGGATT
>CAZOLU010000427.1:0-3827 GCA_964580485.1 uncultured Saprospiraceae bacterium
GCTGCAAAGTCCGTTCCCCTGCAATACTCAACATCTTACTAAAACAAACCTTATAATAATCCACCCAATCATCATAAATCTCCTTTCCATCTTCGCCTTTTCCTATCACTTTCAAACCCTTTATCCGACTTTTGAAAGTCCCTAGATCTTCTGCAGGAATATAGTTGGTGCGAGGGAGGTAGTCGGCTTCTATTTTAGTTAAATCAATGACGTCATAATGAGAATTTTGAGTGCATTCTTCTCTTGGCGTTTTGTATAAAGGCGTCCCTACAAAGAAATGCGGGCCAGAATAAATCAACTCATAGTTGTCATAATTAGGAAATTGGGTAGAGCGTTGGATGATACCTTGGTTTTGAGCATTAGTTTCATGAAAGCCTTCTGAAACCATAAATTCATAATCAGCTACCTTTCCTTCAAAAGTACTCAACTTCTCCAAAACCGATAGAATTGGCTGTGCATGAATGGAAACTAATTTAGCAGTTGCCCAATCTTCCGAATTTTCAAAGGTACGAGCAAGTATTAACAGTTCTTTATCAGTAAATTTTAGAATTCTACTTTTATGGCCTTCCATGTTCCAAATAAAATTCCCTTCTGAATCCTGTATTTTATAACCACCAACAATTCCTTGTCCATCATGAGTAAATGAACGGTCAATAGTAATTGGATGGAATAGGTTATTCAAAGAGTGAAATAGAACTATATCTTTTTTACCAGAATATACTTGAATGCCAAACAGAGTATTATGATGAACTTCTGGAAATAGCTTTCTTTCGTTAATAAATTGAAAGTGATATACTAAGCGTGGGTAGATTTCTTTTCTCATAACACCTCCCTTAGGATCATCATAAGTCCCTTCTGGATGAATCAAACCACTAAATCCATTCTCTGCTGTTAATTGCAAGCAGTTTTCTAAAATACATTTATAGAGATTGGTCTGCTGTCCTTTTAATAAGGGATAATTTTGCACCGCATTCAAAAAAGTAGCTCCTCCTGCTGCCCCAATATATTCATCAATATATTGTTCTTTTAGTTCTGCATCTTTCAAAAACGTAGGTAGCTTTTTCCGCACCTGAGGCGAAGAGTACTTATGCACCAAGACCTCTGGATATTTTTCTGCAATCAGTCCTTTTTCTTCAAATTCTAGTTTCACCCAAGGCGGATTCCCTACAATCAGATCAAAGCCGCCATTTTCTTTAAAAACTTCTACAAATTCCAGTGGATAGTGGAAAAAACGATGCTTTTCGGCCAGTTGCTTGACGATTTTTAGGCGTTGGTTTTCATCAAAGATCTTTTCTTTACTATGGGTATCTAGACTGGCAATCGCTTGGGCTGCACTTTCTTTTTGGGTTTCTATCTCATCATAAATGCTCATTTGCGTATCAAAAAGATCTTTGGGCTGCGATAGTTGCGGTTTTTGCAGGGCAGCTTCCAAATCCATATCTAAGATCAAGGCTAGATCATTCAGATATTCTAGTCTTGTAGGTAGTTCTTTGGCCCGACGCATATCCCAAAACCATAGGGCACACCAATAGTCCATCACCATTTTGAGCTTAAAATAAGGGGCAGACTTTTTATAGCGTGCTGCGGCAATGCGCTCTTTATCTTTATAGGAGTAGTTGCGGCTTTTGCCAAGGTTTCGTTCAAAACCCCAGATTTTAGAACGATCTGCGGTACTTTCGTTGATCTTTTTCTGATGGTCGTAATGTTCTAGAATCAGCGTATCAATCTGTTTGCTTAGAGATTGTAATTTTTGATATTCCAACTGTCCGATGGGGCTCGAAAACTCTTTCATCCAGTCTCGAATGAATTTTGTCTCGGAGGGATGTTCTTTTTTGAGGAGGTCAATATTCACAGAGGCCAACATATTATTGTCGGGCAGGAGAAAATGATAAATCTGTGTGGGTTTTCGCCCGCCTTTGAAAGATAGGGGAGTAGGGGCTTTTTCCCACCATTTCTTCTTTTGGCTTTTCTTTTTAGAATTTAAGAGAAAATCTTTTTCAGAATAAGCCTTCCACCAACAGCCTACTACGGCATTTCCCACCCCAATACGATTGGCAAAAAAGGGTGTTTCCATATCCTGATGAATCACATTGAGCCAAAGCGAGAGTTTCCCCAACTCAATAGCCGTGGGATTCAAATCCACCCCATAGACATTATTGGTCGCAATATAAGCCTTGATCTTTTGCAGCTCTTGGCTATATTGGTCGGGTTCAATTTTTTGGCCTAATTCTTCCTGCTTCTGGAGTAAATAGGCTTCGGCTAATTGATCAATCACCTCATTGTGAAAGGCGGCAGCCCCCATCGCTGGCTCTAAAATGCGTAGGGAGAGGAGCCGGTCGGCATCTAGGTTCTTTTCCTTCAGCAGTTGGATTTTTTCTGTCTTGCTGAGGTCTTCCTTATGCAGAATAGCATGAACTTCTTCCTTTTTTAGAATGCCTTTGAGGGTGTATTTTACAGTGGTTTGGGTCAATACCTCTGGCGTATAAAAAGAAGCAGATTTTTGGCGATCTCGACCCGATAGGCGATAGACAAAGCGCCCTTTGGGAATGATCTGATCATATCCCTGTTCGTCCTTCAAAATCTCAGTTTCTTTAAAGGCATCTCGACGAGCAAAGGGAACAATAAAAGTCCCTTCTTCGGGCTTTTTGGCCTTATGCACTTCAATCAGATCCTGATCGGCAAAATAACCTCGATAGGCTAATAGACTTTCATAGACACTACCCAATTGGTTGATGCCTAGGTTGGCATAGGAGATACGAGCTCTACTTCCTCTGTTTTCTTCTTTGGTCAGACTGAGTTGCTGAATGATTTCTTGCCAGATTTTGTTCCGGAAACGAATGGGATGAGGGTTTTGATCTTTATCCACACTATACAACACCTTAAAACGGCGGTCATCCATCAAAGGAGAATCTATCCGCTTAATGGAAAAGCCACGGTATATCTTATTTTCAGCATCTGTACGTAGTTCTTCCTTATGTCCCTGATGTAGGAGTTGAAAGAGCTTTTTTAGACTAGCATCTATGTAGTAACCATTTTGGGCGGAGGCCGACTGTAAAGGCACTAGCTCTAGATCTCGTAGCATCTCCAAGCTATAGCCTTTGAGGTAAACTTCATCATTGGCGGGTAGGAGTTGTAATTCTTCTCTAGCTTCGGCATAAAACAAGAAGAGCAGGCGGTAAACCATTGTCAGACAGTCATTTTTGAGGTCTTGGGCAAAGGCTTCTGAACGTTCTTCTAGTTTATAATGCAAGGGATGATTCTCCTTTTTTTGTAGAAATTCTAGGGCTTCGTTCGCCAATGCTTCCACAGCATGAATAACCCCTTCTTTGAGGTCTTTGGTAACGGCATGTGCTTTTTTATAGGAGGCTTCTTCCAACTCATTGAGCAGACTCATGGATTCATGGCCTAGGGTTTCTGCGGCAGTTAGTGCATAAAATAAGGGGTAAACGAATTTATTGAGGCTGTATTCATTGAATAATTCTTCTAGATTGAACAATACATAACTTCCTCTTTTCCATTTTTCATAATGAATGAGATAGACGTGCGGAGCCCCCAATAGGAGTACATAGGTGGGGCGTTCTGCATCATCTAACAAAAAGAGTTCGGAGAGTGCTTTGTCAATTTCTTCGGGTTTGATTTCAATATTTTCTTCTTGAAAGCTGAATACCTGCTGCCAATCTTCTTTTTGATAGCTTTGTTCGAATATCCCAGCTGCTTCTTCTCCTTCGTAGTTGAGCATGGGTTGCATCTCCATGATGAAGAGATAGGGGGTTTCTGCTCGATATCTTTTGCTCAAGACCGGGATCACCTGATGATCGTTGAGGTAA
>CAZOLU010000428.1:0-3812 GCA_964580485.1 uncultured Saprospiraceae bacterium
CTCTTATAATCTTTGTATTGATTATTTTAGAAAGAACAAACGCCGCCCCACCGTCAATACTTCCGATGACTTTGACATTTTTAGTATTGTAAAGGTAACGGATGATAATGAGGAAACCAAAATCATGAAGCATCAGACTTATGAGAGGGTGCGAAAATTGGTGAGCCACCTGCCAAAAGAGCAGCGAGAGGTGATTGTACTGCGTCATTATGCCGACTTGAGCTTTAAAGAAATTGCAGCACTCACTGGTGTGAGCATCAACACGGCCTTAGGTCGTATGCGTTATGCATTGATCAACATTCGTAAAATGATTAGTGAGCGTCAGATTAGCTTGCAATAATAGCCTTCTCCATGATTTACCCACTTCGTTTTGCTGCTACTATTGTCAGCTAAAGTGTATCTGCCCGTAGATCAGCTCCTCCCTCCCCATTTTTAGGAGGAGCCAACATTCCTAGCACAGCCATTTTTGTTTTGAGTTGATACAGACTTTCCTATACTCTAGGATGACCTTGGTATATAGAGTTGTTTAGTTTTTTTAATTAAAAACTTGCATTCCTATCTTATAAATTCCTATTTTCAATAGTGAATTAATGACCAACTGCCTGGTTTACTCAACTCAACTGCCCGTTTACTATGTCTGTTCAACGCTGTAGTGTGCTGATCTTCTTTTGTTTACTGTTCTGTGGAACTACTATGGTTGCACAAACTTACGAGTCCTTGTATCGTGCTTTTAAGGCTTGTGTGCAGGCTGGAGGGGGGGAGGCTTGTCAGGAGCAGGCAGATGAGTTGTTAGCTTATGCAAAAGAAGAACAGCGCTGGGAGGTATACGCTACACATTTTATAAGCAGAGGGGTTTATATCCGAAAAAAAGCATTAAAAGCTGTTGAACAGGAACTTATCTTAGAGGTGGAGCAACTTGCTGAAGATAGCATCCGAATTTTAGTGCAGGCAATCGCCTATGAACAATTGCTTTTACTTGCATATCAAAGACAGAAGTTCAAACTAGCAGTTCAGTTTGGACTTAATGCACTTGAAGTATTAGAGCAGGCTCCCCCTTCTCCTTCACACTATCAACGTCAAGAACAGATTAGTCATAATCTCAGCAATATCTATTTGTGGTCTTTGGGACAAAACAATAAGGCCTTGGATTATGCAAAGCAGTCCCTAGACTATGCAGAATTAGCTTATGGGCGAGAGCATGAACGAACGGTACATGCTACGGGGAATTTGGCAGTGGTTTACAATGTGATGGGAGCAAGGCGTGATGCTTTAGATTACTACAAAAGGTCGATTGCGATTGCTGAAAAATTGGAGGAAACCCCTAACCTTATTATTGCAAAAAGTAGATTGTATCAAAATGTTGCCACACTGGAAGAGCAGAATCTTTTAACCTATTTGGAAGAGGCTTTAGAACTATTGAAAAAAATAGAGGCTTGGGGGGAGGTGGCTAATATTTTGGGGCGTATTGGTACGCATTCAATTGCAATAGGTGATTTTGATGCAGCTAAAGCTTATTTTGAAGAAAGTTTAGAACTTATCAAACAGCATTCTGATCAAGGTATAATCCTCAACACCAAGAGTCAAATTTACCAAGGTTATGCTGCTATTGCTCTGGCACAAAAACAACTAGACTTAGCCAAAAGCTACTACAATAAAGCACTAGCGATTTATCAGGAAGCCTATCCTGATGGTCGTATTCATTTTATTGCGTCTATTTACAATAGTATGGGGGATAGTTGGAAAGCGGTAGATCTATCGGAAAGTATCCGCTACTACCAGCAAGCTATTGTTGCCAATACACCTAGTCTAAGTCTTGAAGCCTTGGAAAAAAGCCCTGAAAACTGTTTGCAGCAGTCTATTTTTAATTATGGTTCAATGATTACTGCGCTCAATGGCTATGCGGCAACATTATATGCTAGATTTCAGGAGCATGGGAATCTACAAGATCTGGAAACGGCATTAACTGCAATTAACACCCTAGTGGAAATTGGCTATCAAAATATGGAAAGGCTGACTACCCCACAAGATCAGCTTAGTCTTTTAGAATCATTATATGAAAATTTTGCATTAGGAATCAGCATTGCTCATGAACTTTACCAGAAAACCAACAATGCTTCCTATATGGAAACGGCATTTAAATTCTGTGAAAGTAATAAGTCTTATATTCTGCAACAGAGTTTAAACCATGGGCAAGCGTTAAAAAACAGTCAAGTCCCAGAGGAAATGATTCAAAGGGAGTATCAAATTAAGGTCAAACTGAGTCAATTAGAACAAGAACGACTTTATAGTACTAAAGATAGCCTTAGTATGGAAATGCTAACCGAGGAGATTTTTAAGCAGAAAGAAGCTTTAAAAGACTTGTACCGCCAATTGAAGCAGGATTATAGTCGTTACTATCAGTTAGCCTACCAAAATGAACGTCCTCGCATTTCGGAAATCACTCAGTATTTAGATCCGCAAGAGGCTTTGTTAGAGTATTTCATGACCCAGGAGGCGCTCTTTTTGTTTTATATTCCTCAGGAAGGGCAAGCAGCATTTTTTCGCATCGAGCTGGATAATGATTTCGACCAACAGATTCGGCGCTTTCATCTTAGTTTGAGTGATTTTGATTTTTTGAAACGGGAGGAATCGGAGTTGCTCAAGGATTATAGTCAGCAAGCTTATAAATTGTACAAACGGCTGATCCCTTCTGCAATTGATTTGAGCAAGCATCCCCAACTACGTATTGTTGCAGATGCTCAGCTCAATTATATTCCCTTTGGGGCTTTGATTCGGCAGGAGGCTGGGGCCAAAACTGAAAATTTTGCTGAGTTGGATTATCTCTCTAGGCATCATGCTATTTCTTACGTCTATTCAAGTAGCTTATTGCAGGAGTTGTCTGAAAATAAAACGGGAGAGCTCAAACAACATATTTTGGGAATAGCGGCGGCCTATAATCAAGAGCAGGTGGCTTCTGATGCTAAACAAGCTAGTCGTCTTCGTCGTTTGCGCAAGTATCTTCAAGAGCTGCCCGCAGCTCGGGAGGAGGTAGCATTTCTTCAGGCGAGTTTCAATGGGGACTATTATTTTGACCAAGCGGCCAATGAAGCGCTTTTTAAAGATAAGGCGGCATCCTATGCTATTATTCACTTGGCCATGCATGGAATTTTAAATGAAGCAAATCCTTCCAATTCCGCTCTCGTATTTTCGGAAGATGGAACGGCCGCAGAGGATGACTTTTTACATGTTTATGAGTTGATGCAAATGGATCTGCAAGCCGACTTGGTGGTGCTTTCTGCTTGTGAAACAGGCTTTGGAAAGTTTGAGCAGGGGGAAGGGGTGATGTCTTTGGCTCGAGCTTTTATGTATACGGGATCTAAAAGTTTACTAATGAGCCTTTGGCAGGTCAATGACCAAGCCACTGCGGCATTAATGCAAAGTTTTTATCAAAATCTGGCTAAAGGTCAAAACAAAGCGGTGGCACTACAACGCGCTAGGATAGATTACCTCCAGCAGGCTCAGGGGTTATCGGCACATCCCGCATTTTGGTCGGCTTTCATTCAGTTGGGGGATACTGCGCCTATTCAGATTCAAAAACAATCAATGGGCTTCTACCATTATATATTCCTATCTGCGATGATTTTAATTCTGTTAATTCCTATCCTATTGCTGGTACGAAAGAAATTTTTTTGAAAAAATCCTCTTTTAAAGTTCACAGTTGAATATTTGTTTTCATAAATAAGTACTCAGACAAAAGAAATCGTACAATGAATTTTGCAGAGATTTTTTCAAAGAATAAGGCAAAAAACGTAGTCAGAGCCTGAGCTCTGACG
>CAZOLU010000429.1:0-3796 GCA_964580485.1 uncultured Saprospiraceae bacterium
CCGTTGGTCTTGATAATCTTCAGGATTTAAGCTTGCCAATGCTTGATAATAATGTTGTTGGATGAGCTCCTCTTTTCTACCATAGTAAATTTGGTCGACATAAGGCTCCGCATAAACTACTACCAATTGATAAGCCCAAGTAGGAATAATCGCATCGGTAGAGCAAAAAACGGCTAGTTGTTTATTCTCATAACTTGACCAGTCGATTTCCTTCATAGCTGCTCTAAAATCCTTTTCCTTTAAAATCAACTCACGAAAGAGATAGTTTTTAAGGTCAAACTCTACAATTTCTGTTTCAGGATAGTAATCTTCTAGATTTAGGGTGATTAAACTACTTTGAGCCACCCGATTCACTAGTGGTTGATCTGCCATTTTGATATAGGTATTTGCTTGTGGTAAAAATATAGTAAAATGCCCCCAACAGGGGGCTATTTTACAAATATAACATAAAAAGAGGAGATTTGTTAGCTGCAGTTGCCCTAGATGGCATTGAGGCTAGTTGCCCCCGCCCTTTTTAAAGGGGTTGTTTTTAAATGGATTTTTATCCTTAAACGGGTTTTTATCTTTGAGCAGTTCCTCGGCTTTGCGCTTGGCTTCGGCTTCGAGACTATCGCGGATACGCTTGGCTTCAGCTTTGGAGGCCGCTTCAGCGGCCAAGCGCTCAGCTTCTTTGCGAGCTCGCTCTCTAGCTTCAGCAGCTAGGCGTTCGGCCTCTTTACGGGCCCGTTCTTCGGCCTCTTTTTTGAGTTTTTCAGCTTCTTCTTTGACCCGCTCCTCTGCCTTTTCTTTAAGTTTTTCGGCCTCTTCTTTCAAGCTTTCTTTAACTTGGTCGCCCAAGGACTCCCCACTTTTCCCTTCAGCCCCAAGGAGCTTAGGCGAAAAGCTAGGATCTTTCAGTGTACCGCCAACATCTACCCCAAAGTTGAGGTATTCGGCATCATTCACCTGAATCCCTAATTTTGAAGCCTGATTCTGAATGAGCTTCATTCCTGCATCTGCAGCATTCCCCAAACCAGCTTTATCTAATAATTGACGAGGGACACGCATTTTAAGATCATAATCCATTTTACGATCCAAGCCATGTCCTCCACCAAAAGTCATATCAATTCCGCTATGGCTAAAGGCAAAAGGCTCTACCATAAATTTTCCATCCTTAATTTTAAAGAAATTTGTAGTGTTTTTTACTGCAATATTCTGGAGCTCTTTAATTTTAAGTTGATTACTGAGCTTATTTAAGGGAGTCAACCCCACAATACTAGCATTAAAAGTTTTCAACAAGCCCTCTACATTCAAGGTATTCAGCTTGGGATAAAGATTCTGTGCCAAATCTCCGTTAATTTTAAAGTTGGAGTTGAATCGCCCTGCAACCGCTTCGATCATAGGTACAAAATAGCTAGCTAAAGGCATGCCCTTGGCAACTTGCTGAAAATCCATATTCTGCAAATCATAGCCAAAGCTAAATTTGGGCACCTCGGGATTCTGAGTGTTGTACTCCCCATTCAAAGCCACACGCCCCCCAAAAACCTCACAACTTAGATTTCCAATCTCTACCTTACTGTTTTTTACTCTTAAATCACCATAGGCATTTTTCAATTGGTAAGCATCATAAATCAGCGTTTCAAAGGTAGAAGTCAGATGAAAATCAAGATTGGCCGGCACAAGAATTGGTTCATATTCGGTCTCAATCGTTTCGGGGTCAGACGATATTGGAGTAGGCTCAGGTTCAACCGCCTCGCCAGTTTCCGTCATAAACTGGTTTAGGTTCATATATTTAGAATAAAGATCCAGCTCTCCTTTCAACACTTCATTATCATAAAGATAAGCAAAGACATTTTCCAATTCCCCTTTGGCTTTTAAATCAACCTTACCAATCAGCATTTCAAAATTACTCAGTTTTGCTCGACTTGGAGAAAAAGCACCTTTGGCCTTGATGTCCTTCATCTCATACACATCGTACTTCATTGCTTTACACTCAAAATCAGCTGCAAAATCCCAACGATCAAAGATCTCCACTTCTCCTGTTGTGGTAGTAGCAGTAGTAGTATCCAGCATATTGGTAGCTGCAGTTTCATCTACTGTTGCACTAGTATCTGTTGGCCCCATCAATTCATCCAAATCTAATAAATTGGAGCGTACCGTCAGCTCACCTTTCATAATTTTATCCTTGGAAAAATAGGTCAGGATATTATCTAATTTTCCATAAGCTTTAATGTCACTTTTCCCCATTTTCAAGTCCAAATCCTCTAAGTTCACATTATTAGGGGTAAAATCCATTTTCATGTTGTTAATCAAAACTTCGGGCATTCCCTCTGCTTTATAAAGCATTTTAGAAATAGCCAGCAGCCCTTTCATATCAACCTTGTCAAAAGCCTGTTTTTCTACATAAGAAAGCCGAGTCTTGGCAGTTAAATTAGCCTCTATCAAGCCAGAAAGCTCGGTACCCTCCATCGGAAAAGCTTTACTCAATTCCTCTAGGTCAATTTTTCCATCTACCTTAGTATCAATATCAGGATCAGACATAGGAGTTCTCAGTTTTAAAGTAGCTTCAAAGGGATTATTGCCCAACTTCATATTAAACTGATCAACATCTAGGGTCATTTGATCTAAATCACTAGTATTACTGACAATAGCAACTTTAGTGTTAATGTCTTTTACCCCCATTGGAAGATCTGGATATTGAAAATCTGCATTCTGAACAGCCAAATTTATTGCAAAAGCAGGATAAGTACTCAGATTATAAGTTCCATTTACTTTAGCATCAAAATTAAAAGTACCATTGGTTTTCACATTAGCAAAATCCTGTGTATAAGCGGCTGGAATCATCGACAAAACAGCGGCAAAGCTAGTACTAGGACTGTTGAGTAGCAATTCTTTAAAGTTGATATCCTCCCCAATCATTTCTACAGCCCCATCTGCATTCAACTCCAAGGCATTGAGTTTAATCGTATTTTTCAAAAGGTCAAAAACCATTTTTTCAGAAGTCATCTCTACCCCAATATTGATCTTTGCATCCACTTTAGTTTTGTTGAGATATGCAATTCGATCCATTGTCACGGTCAACTCATCAATAGTAGTTTTGGTAAAGAAATCAAATTTTTCACTACCCAAATCACCAGATCCGCTATGCGTTAAGTTTTTAATTTCGGTATAAATGCCATTTGGAGCATCATCATAAATCAAATCACCATTGTTAATGGCATAATAACGGATCCCCAATGAGAAATTGCTACTCTCCGTGGAGCTAGGCTCTTCTTCGGTCGTGGTAGCCGTGGAATCCACTTTTACAATATCATAATTGGCTTTACCATTCTTCAATACCTTGACATAAAATTTGGGGCGATCCATCTCAAGACCATTCACCTCATAAGTTCCCCCCATTACCTTCCAAAGATTAAGACGAAGACTAATCTTTTCAATATCCGCCAATTTTAATCCCTCAAACTCCTCTTGTCCAGTCACGGTTAATCCTTTTAGGCTAAAACTAAAGTTGGGGAAGGTCCAAATAAGGGAAATTCCTACATCCTTAAAATCAACCGTAGCTTTAAGTTGCTCATTAGCAGCAGATTTTACCGCTTCAAGAATTTGTTTTTTAAATACAATGGGTAGGGTGATAGCGGCAATAATAAATATTAAAAACAATGCCCCCACTCCAATTGTAATACGCTTGATCCATTTTCTAGCTTTAGCAGCCATGATTTTGCAAATTTAATGATGTAAATAAATGTGATCTGAGTTGGCGAATGGTTTGACAAACAAAATACATTTTATTGGCATTTATATAAACAAAATTTGCCGA
>CAZOLU010000430.1:0-3793 GCA_964580485.1 uncultured Saprospiraceae bacterium
TTTGATCAATTTGCTCTATGGGGTAGATATTGAAAATACCGTTGGTGATCTGACGAATGTTAAGCTGCTGCTGTCCATTTTTAGGCAAGGTCAGTTCAAATAGCTGAATGGTACCCGAAAATGGAGCATTAAAGTAGATTTTTTCTCCATCTTTCGACCATTTAAAACCATAAACCGTTTCATCCCAACGAGCAGTTAAATTGACCTTTTTCCCATCCTCTAAGATATAAATATCATTCTTATCTGCTTCGTAGCCATCTCTTTTCATACTCAACCAAGCCAATTGTCCTTTGCTACTAAAAAGTGGGTGGTTGTCATAACCCAGCATACCCTCCGTTAGGTTGACCGTTTTACCACTGTTGAGATTATATTCATACAAATCAGTATTGGTGCTCACTGCATAAGCTGTCCCATATTTCTTTTTTGCTACATAGACTATTTTTTTCCCATCAGGACTCCAAACATAATCTTCATCTCCACCAAAAGGCATTTGAGGACAGTGGTAGGGCTCATCCTTCATCAAATCCACTGCTGCTTTTTTATTCCCAACAGGAGCGTAAAAAAGATGACTAAAACTTCCATCTGTCCAGTGATCCCAGTGGCGGTAGTGTAGGTTGTCGTAGATATAGACCTCCGCATTTTTGAATTCTGGATAATGATCCTGAGCTGTAACCTTTTTGATTTTTACTTCCTCGGTATAGAGTTGATATTTACCATCAGGAGAAGTGTTTTTGTCCTTAATTAACTTTTTAGCTTCCTCCTCCGAAATTTCCTTTGCTTTTCCTTTGTTTAATGATTTTTGGTAATACTTACGACTGCTTTTAGCTTCTAGAGCTTGGTAATACTTAACCGAATAAACTACAGATTTGCCATCTTTGCTCATGCCCATTGGAGCAATACGACCAAGTTGCCATAGGAGTTCGGGACTCATTGTATTCTGAGCATTAAGCCCCCAGCTAAGTAGCAGAAATAAGAGCACTAATTTTTTCATAGATGTTATTTTCAATAATTAAGAATGCGTTGATGAACCAAAGGGCTAATTAAGTGATGATGCTTGCGATTAAATGCCTAGTTCTAGCAAAGTTGCGAAATTCGCATAGATAAATCCCTTGCCAGGTTCCCAGATTTAATCGACCATTGGTAATTGGGATTCGAACAGAAAATCCCACCAAACTCGCTTTAATATGAGCAGGCATATCATCTGGCCCTTCAAGGGTGTGACGCAAGCCTTTTTGATGCTCTGGTACCAATCGGTTGAAGATGGTTTCAAAATCAATACGCACATCAGGATCTGCATTTTCGTTGATGGTCAGACCCGCAGAACTGTGTTGAATAAAAAGCTCCAAGATACCCACTTGGGGCAGGGCTGGCAGTGTTTCTAAGACTTCCTCTGTAATGAGGTGAAATCCACGTGTTTTAGCACCTAATTGTATGGGATATTGTTGAATCATTGAATGGCATTAAGTACACAAAAGTGAAATGATCCTTACAAACTTAAAGGGAATTATAATTTGATGCAAATCGAATAGATTTTTATTTCTGGAAATTCCTTTATTTTTTTGTGTAGAATTTTGAAGCTGATGATCTTAGAATATGGGAATAGGGTTCTCCAAGGGTTGAATAAAAAGCGTAATGCTACAAGTCCAGGCCAAATAAAGCATTCTAGGAAGATAGTACAAAAGGTACTTATATTGTCGCCAATTGAAATACAACAACAATACAAATACAAGGATTCCTATGATATTGACAACAAAACCAGCACTGAGTAAGCCCAATTCCCGTTTCCATCCCATGCTATAATACAATCCAGCATTCAACCCAAAGGTAATTGCCAAAAATAAAAGCCAGATTGGAGCGACCTCAAGAAAGTTGACGGGGCGTAAGCTATTGAAAATGGCAAGAAACAAATGGCTGGCAAGGAGCACAAATATTCCTGTACTAAGTGTAGATGCTGCGGCCGGCCACTGTTGCTGTTGATAAAAAACACCTGCCATGAGGATTAGGAAGCCTATCCCTTTGGTCAACACCCAAACAATATGCACATCGGATCGAGGTTTTTTATAAAAAGGAACAACGATCTGAAAAATCATATAACAGCCAGCACTGATGTACAGTGGAATAAACCAGGCTGGGGACTGCTGTAGAAGTTGCCTAAAGCTCTCCAAACTTGAGAGTAAGAGGATTTCTAACAAGAAAAACCACCATAGGTTGTAAGGTTCTCGTTCTTCGATGGGGCTGTCCAGAATTGTTTGCATGCATAAAGATTTGTGCTTGAACAACAGCCATAAACAGCGATTGTTTGAGGTGTTCGCTGAGGTCCTTAGATTTTAACACTGCATTAGTGTTTTATTAGGAGTTTAAAGTTTCTTGAGAAGACGCTTGCCAGCTTTTAGGAAATGCTACCATCCCCCAGATTCCCATACGATGATACAACCTAAGGATAATCGCTAGAACCACAGGAAGTAGCGCTATATTATAGAGTTGAATCGCCAGAACAAACATGAGCAGTGCTATTAGGTTAGATCCCAGTAAGATCCATGCTAAGCCTTTTACCCACTTGGCCGGAGTCTGAACTTTCCAACCCACAAAAATCCAGAGGTGATACAAGGGATTTGCCCAAAATAAACTCAGGTTGTATTGCGTAGCAATGTGGTCTGTGCCCCACCAAAGAAAAGCCACTAACAAGGCAGCTAAGCTCAGAATGCTAAACAGACTAGTATCCAAGACATTGATGAGCAACGTCCTTTTTTTACTCAGCCAACTTACTCCCAATATCCCAAAAAAAATCAAGGTCATGACCATAAAAGGTCCCCAAGCATTTGAGTCCTCTTGTGGTTGTTGTGGATCTAATAACCACTGCTTTTCCCCAAGTAAAGGTGCGCCTTTATATTGCGCTTGGCTTAGGTTATCTGCTAGATAATCGGGGAGAAACATCTGTGCGGCAATATCAGCCTTTCGGTCTGCTTCCAAGCCTAGTATGATGTCAATACCTAGATCGATCCAAGGGCTTGGTGCTAGGTATTCATCCAAGTAAGATCGAAAGCGACGATCCGCTTTGGCCTGAGCTAAGACAAGTTGATCGCCTAGCTGATCTTGCAAAATATCTCTGATTCTTGTAGCGCAGTTATCATAAAAAAAATCATATAGGTATTCCCTATTCTCAGGTTGATAGTTTTTGTGAAGACGGTCAAAAAGGGCTTGCTTGTCGGCTGTATTTAATAAAAACTCTTGTTCATAGATGCCTCGGCCTTCGTGCTGGTAGGCTCTTACTAAGCCTTTGTAACTGCTTTTGCTCAGACTGTAAAGTAGTTTTCTCTGTACAAATTTGAGGTAAAAATTGGGAGTGTCAAAGTCAAATGTACCATAGTTGTACAAAAAGTCCATTTTCAATTGGGGGTCCTGTATACGAATGGCACTATGTCCAAAACAATTGTACAGTTGATCTCCCGGAGTACCTGTAATCAGGCTAATTTTGGCGTTTGAGGATAGCTTAGGGGCTTGTGCCTGAACCTTAATATGGAGGGATAGCAATAAAATGATCGATAAAACAAAGATACTATTTTTCATGTATTTGGCTTCTGCAAATGAGCATTGATGAATTGAGCGTTGGGAGAACCCTAAGGCAAAAATAAGGACTCCTCTCCGAACTTTGCTAAGATCATTAGGCTTTTTTGAGGGAATTTTTGCCTAAAGGTGATGGGCGAGTTGACCAAGAGCGTAGATGAGCTACGCTCTTGGTACGCGCGTGCGCACGAGCAACGCCTTTGATTAGCAAAGGCGTTGCTCATGCGCG
>CAZOLU010000431.1:0-271 GCA_964580485.1 uncultured Saprospiraceae bacterium
TGCTTTAGGAGCATCTTCTTCATTGGCCACAGGCGTATCACCTCCATCAGTATCGCCATTGTCATCAGCAACTACGGGATCGGTATCGCCCGCATCATCAGTTGCGTTATCATCGGTGATTTCGTCGGAAAGTACGCGTTCGGCTCAGGGGCTTCCTGGTTCGAAGGAACGGATTACGAAAATCCCGAACACCGCAAGAAAATGCTTGAGTCGGTTAAATCAATGGTTATGGCTTATAAAGATGAACCATTTGTTTTGATGTGGCTTTTGG
>CAZOLU010000431.1:281-3762 GCA_964580485.1 uncultured Saprospiraceae bacterium
CGGTGATTTCGGTATTGGTGCTGTCACCGTCATTTCCTTGCGCATAAAGCGCGTTATTGTAAACTGTTGCTCCCAGAACAAAGATCAACAACAAAGCAAACAATTTTTTCATAATACGAAAAGGATTTACAGATTTGGAAAATTGCGTTTGTACTTTTTAAAAAGAAAATAAGATTAGCATCGAAAATATCTAAATGATAGCATTCGTAGCTGTCTAAAATAGCGGAGAGAGGGGGATTCGAACCCCCGGTACCCGTGAAGGTACACACGCTTTCCAGGCGTGCCCGTTCGACCGCTCCGGCACCTCTCCAATCAGAATACATTCAATACTGATTTAGTCGAACTGCACAAAAATGTTAAATTAAAGTTACAAAACAAAATTTTTTGTGCGTTGATATAGTAAAAACAGCGAAGTTTCTCTTTTTTTCTAAATCAGTTGCTTGTTGTTCAAAGTTCGGGTAGGCTCTATATCTAGCTCTAAGCTGTGTATAGAGGTTGTAGAATTGTAGACGCAGTTCTTCTAAAAAAGGTTGTATGCTTGTGATTTTTTTTCAATTTTGGCGAGAAGTCACCCCTAATCTTAAAATTGATGTATGTGTTTAGCGTCGAATCCATCCCCCTAGACTTCTTCGGCTCCTGAGGAAAAAGGCTAGGGCTAAGATCATCATCGGGCTGAAGCCCCACTAAACACATACAAATAGTTTAAGGAATGATACAGCTTTCTTTTTATTGCTTAATCAACTGCCCTGTGGCAGAGGATTGTCCATTAACGTACAAACGATAAAAATATACAGCGGATGGCAAGTCCTCTGCATCTATTACTATTATAGAACTGTTCAAACTACGGGCCTGCTTGACCAAGCGTCCCATCACATCATACAACTCCAACTCTATTTCTGCTGCGTCTGTTCTCAACAGCTCAATAGTAACTTGCTGACGAAACGGATTGGGGTAAGCTCTAAGTTCTAGCTCCTGTTCAGTATCGAAAAGTTGATGATTAAGTAGTGTAATATAGTCTTCTCCAATAGTATGGAATGCTGTATTGGTACGCACCGGAGGATTAAAGTCAAAATAAATATCTACAAAGTTTTCAATTCTGGTTCCAATGCTGTTTGAACTAGCTTGTTGAATTTTAAACTTGACAAAACCATGAGAGGCAGGTTCATTAACATTAGAATCTGGCAACATGATGTTATCAAAATAGATTTTCAGCACAGCTTGATTGTTGCCACTAAGTTCCCATCGATAAGCATCACTAGAAGTTCCCATTTTAATGGAATTGGGATTTAAGGTAGATGGAAGTGTATCTACAAGTACTACATTGAAGGCAGTATCGGTTCCTGTATTTTGAAAATGAAGTACATATTCCAACTCCTGTCCTTCTGGAATATAATGATCTGGGCCGTAGCCTTGGGGATATCCAATTTTTTCATTAGGATCCCAAGAACCTCGTATTTCTTGGCAGTCGGTAGACAAGAAGAGTGCACCATCATCTTCTGCAAAAATATTGACCCAACCTATGCTGATGCCAGTACCCAGTGCTGCACAATTCTCTACAGTAACAGAGGGGTTACTACTAGAAGGGTGATTAGGCGATTGATCTGTTTCTAGGCGGTAGGTTGCCCCATTGGTTGGAATAACGAACTGCTGCTGCCCCCCATTCATCAGCTGGAAATTGGAGGTCTGAATGAGCACCCCATCTTCTAGCAAACGATAGTTGTAGGCACTGGTCATGTCTGCACCTTGATTTTCGATGGTAAAAACGATCGAGTCGGTCATACAGCTAGCGGCTACCTGTACATCTACCCCATCCCAAGCTGAGGAAGCATAACATAGCGAGTCTGGATAAATATGCGCTTCGATACAAGCGGTATGTCCCTGTATGCTGGTATCACATAAGGTATACATATAGATTTGAAATGCATTTTGATCAAAAACATCCACCTGCCCCAATTGGAAGTTGTAGATATTTCCATTGACGGTATAAGGTATAGAGGCTGAATCTATCCGAATATAATTGGTGTCAATCATAACATCCAGAGCAACATTACTTGCATTAGCAGAACCAATATTGCCATACTGAACATGATATACATTGCTAAAACAGCGCCGTAAAAGAGCAGTACCAATATCTGTGTATAGTGCTGGACAATTAGCATACACCCCCTGTACAGCAAACTCCACCGTATCCACTGTGTTGAATGTAGCTAAGGCAGTACTAATATTATTGCTACAAGGCTGCCACATAGAGGACAAGTAGTTGTTGAAATTCACGGTATAGGTGCCTGTATCGGCAATAATTTCACAATACCCATTGGCATCCGTAGTTCCATAGAGGACAACCCCATTTTTACTAGCCGTGACCAAAGCACCAGGGATTGGTGTTTCTAAGGCATCTATCGCACAATTGGCAGGGGCGTTATCCAAAGCCGCATAAACCCGAATTAGGGCACAACTAGGACGAGGCAACACCCTAAAAATCCAAGATTGTAAATGATTGATGGGACAAGCATCATCTTTAAATCCCATACTAAAACTACCGAGTTGTACTGCGGGGATGCTCACTTCTACTAATGCATGATTGGTGCTTAGCATATTAAACTGAATACCAGCATTAGGGTATTGGATCAATAAACTCGTTCTTAAACTATCGAGGCTCAAGACATCCATCGTATCTGCATCGCTAATGTCTAACATAAATTCAAGAGTTTCGCCTGGACAGACCTGAAAGTCGGTAGATGTGCCTTGTGCTTGCCAAACGCCCTGATTTTTATAAAATACATGGTTGAGACTCAGTGCTTGATTGTTGTTGCAACTTAAAATAGCCAACTGCAAACTACGGCGACTGGATCCAATGAGTTGACCATTACGATATTCCTCAACCAACACATCAAAAATACTAACAAAGGGGCCATCTGGAATAAAGCTCAACTGCCCAGTGTTAGGATCAAAAGTAGCTCCTCCTCCATGGGTAGGAAAGGGTTGGCTCGTCGAAAACCCGGTGGTATAGCTAAGTGGTTGTGTTGGACCATCTAAGGGAGTAGCCAAGCTGTAGACTAAGGAATCTCCATCGGCTTCAATGGCATGATGTGTAACGTTGTAATCAATAGAATCGCAAATCATAAAGATAGGAGGGTTGGCAAATTGAGGAGAGCTGTTGCATGCACCTGAACTATTGTTGAGCATTGCATCGACATAAAGATCCTGTGCACTGACCGCTTGCATATTTTGGGCACTTGAATTCCGGCAACAGGAGCTATAGCTAAGCAACCAATCCGCACAAGGGGAGAGGGTTACCGTGCCAGTATAGATAGCCTCTTGATAACCGTTAAAAACACCCCCTGAACAAGCCGAAGGGTTAGTGGCACAAACAGGCGTGATGTCTCGAACCGTTTGTAGGGTTAAGGCGACAAAGGTATTGCCACAACTAGTAGAACTAATGTTTATGTTTGGGGAGGTCGGTATGTTGATTCCCCCACAA
>CAZOLU010000432.1:0-3762 GCA_964580485.1 uncultured Saprospiraceae bacterium
CTCATGCACTCGAATAATGAGGTAGGTACCCTGAATGATATTGCTGCAATAGCCCGACTCTGTGAAGCACAACAAGCTTATTTCCATACCGATACGGTACAAACGGTAGGCTACTTCCCCATTGACCTAGCATCCCTACCTGGCATTCACTTTCTATCTGGCTCAGGACATAAGCTCTATGGCCCTAAAGGAGTTGGCTTTCTTTATATCAACAAAAACCTACATTTGGCACCTCTTATTGATGGTGGTGGACAAGAGCGACAGATGCGATCAGGTACAGAAAATGTATCGGGTATTGTTGGTTTGGGAAAGGCTATTGAACTAGCTATTGCAAAGATGGACACACATCGCCAACATATTGAACAACTTCGCCAACACTTTATAGCAGAGCTGCAAAAGCATTTTGCTGGGCAGGTGAGTTTCAATGGCGATTGGCAAGGTGCACACCACTACAAGGTGCTAAATGTCAATTTTGATACGCCTATTGCTAGTGATATGCTGCTGTTTAAGCTAGATCTTGCGGGTATCAGTGCCTCTGGGGGTTCTGCCTGTAGCTCTGGGGCAATGAAAGGCTCTGCTGTATTAGCCGCTTTGGGGGTGTCAGAGCAGCTACGTAGTGTACGATTCTCCTTTTCCCATCTCAACAGTATAGAAGAGATTGACTTTTGTGTGCATCAGCTAAAAGATATACTCCTTTAGTATTCTGTTTTTGAGGAAATTAGCTTGCATTATGAGGGAAAATTGGTATTCTCATATAGAATGGCTATATTTATTATGGTTTTGTACTTAAAATATTCCTTTTCCCTTAAATTCATCAATTCCCCAAATCTATGGATAAAGACTCTGAAATCAAGCTCAACGGACTTACGCCCAAGCAATTAGAGCAAGCAGCCTCGATTCTAAAAGCAGTCGCACACCCTATTCGCTTATCTATTTTACAACTTTTGCAGCAACAAGACCGCCTCTCGGTCAATGAAATTTGTGAGCAGCTGGGAAGTGAGCAATCACTTACCTCACATCACCTTTCCAACATGAAACTCAAAGGGGTCTTAAAATCTCAAAGAGAAGGACAGCGCATTTACTATTCTGTCAAATTCAAAGAATTATCTCATCTTTTACAGTGTATGGAAAATTGTGCCTGTCATTTTGATCAATAATCTTCCTTTAGCAATAAAAAAAGACAGTCCTCCAAATTTGAAGAACTGTCAGTATCTTAATCCCTTATTTGGGATTCGTCTATTGTTTTGAGTTTGTTTTTTTAGTAACCATTATTTGGATTTTCTACATCAGGTAATTTGTAATAATGCATATCTGCCTCTTTGCGAATCACCTGCTTCATGACCTGTACTGCATTTAAGTTCTCTATATCTTCCATATTGGTATCGATAAGGATAGTTCGTAAAAAAGTAGCACCCTCTACATCACATTCAGAAATATCAGCATTACGCAAGTCTGCCTTACGCAAATTCACTCCTATTAGGCTAGATCCTGTTAGATCTGCACGTTGTAGTTGAGTTCTAATCAATCGTGCACCTGTCATATCACAGCCCGTAAGGACTGCATCATTCATGTTGGCTTTGGTAAAATCTGCCACTTTCATATTATACTCTCCCAAATCAGCTCCACTTAGATCTGCTCCTTCAAAGTTCGTTTCATAACATTTCACCCCACGCATATCTGCTTCCTGAAGATTAGCTCCTGCGAGGTTAAAGCCAGATAGATTCAATCCTGCCAGAGGTGCTCCTGCTAGATTAATTTCTGCATCTGGTACAGCTTTTAGATAAGCATCCCAGTATTTTTTTCCTTTTTTTATCAATTCCACCTGTTTCACATCATAGTCCACATCATCCTCTTGTGCAAAACTAAAAGTAGATGTAGCTAAAAAAGTAATACATGTCAACGCAAAGAGTAAGGATTTTTTAAACATAGTTGGTTAATTTTAAACAATGAGATAGATCGTTTTACCATGTACTTGCAAAGAGCGTGCAAAAAGCACAAATAAGTTAATATTTATTTTTTTAATTTTAGTTAAATGTATCGATTTTTTATCTAAAATCAATGTTGGTGGGATTTTACAGAACTTGAAGACCTCTAAAAAAAATAAATAAAATTTCTCTCCGTTCGTTAAACAAAACTTAAATTAGAGGTCAAAACCTATTATTATGACCAAATGCCAACTCCTACTATTCTTATTGCAGAGTCTTATTTTTTTACAAAAATCACAGGCACAAACCTTGCCCAATATCACACCACTTCGCGAGATCGAGGGATTTCAGTGGAATGCACAAATGCGTATACAGTTTCAATTGGGATTTGACGCTGCGCTGATTGGGCGTTTTGGGGCAACTCTTGGTGCAAGCTATACACAGGATTGGTGGCAAGCTGGAGCCAACCTCAACCTCAACCTTTACGATACGGGATTGGGTACACCTTTCAAAGCTTCCGGCAATCGACAATTTCAAGCAGATTTGGTGCTTAGCCCTATAATCACCCTTGGACTAGAAGAAGCGGATCCCATAGCCACTTATACCTTCAATGAGATGTCGGGAACTCAGGTCTTCAACCCCTATCAATACTCTTTTAGCTTTGCCCAGAACCTTATTCTCAACAATAGAGGGCGAAATCAACGCAATGGTTCTTATGGTCTTCGAATAGATCGCTTTAGCTTACATTTTTATAATGATGTACTGGGTTTTGTGGGGGATGGTCGAGATCGCTGGTGGTCGGGCGGTGGTCAACTCAACTTTCAACTCAATGAATTTCAAAGTATTTCTTTGGGTACAGAAGTTTTTACAGGGCTCATTGCCCGTACTGCCTTTGGGCGACCTATTTTAGAGGAGGCCAACTCGACCCACTGCCGCCGAGGAACCTACGTGATGCGTACAACTCTCGACAAGCAGCTCAACAACGGACATACCTACCTCAAGTCTAATGATCTCTTTTGGAGTGCCAATGCACAACTGATTGGTAGCTTCAAATACCTCAGTGCCGGTTATTTCCAACACTTTGTGCATAGCTACCTCTACCCCACTCCCTTTTTCAATTATCGTGATACCAAAGGTACTTTTCGTATGGGAGGTACTTTGGATGACCAATTTCCCACGCTATTCATCCAATAAGTATCCTAAAATTATGAAAGTTCAAGTCTTTTTAATGCTCCTCATTGTGGTCTTGCTCAGTGCTTGCACAGCAAGTCCCAATCGCTATAAAATGGGTAAGCGCATCGATCGCCAATCCAAATGCTTTGGAGAACAATTGCTTCAGCCCTTTCCTATTGATACGAATGCTATTTATGTTAGTAGAACCATTGCTGCCGACAATATGGAATACTATAGCTTCATACGTTTTTTCTCCCAAGGACGCGCCTACATCAGTCGGCCATTCCCAGATAGTCTACCCTCAGATTATGATAAGTTCGATGTTTGGGATCAGAAATACGACTATGCAAAGGGCACAAAATGCTATTATCGGCTTATTAAAAAGCGTAAAAAGGTGGTTTTGAAAATGGAGACTTATGTTAGTGCTATTTGGGGCTATCAGATGCATTATGCCCATATTCACCCTCAACAGTTGAAGTTTTACAAGCGCAGGCGCAGAGGCTGGTTTAATCGAGCTAAAAAGCTAGAACACCATGCAGATAAGGTAGAGGTACAACTCAAAACCCATTATGCCGATTGGTAGCTTAATGCAGTGTAACAAAAAATATTATGATTCTTTGGCAATTGCTGTGGGCCCTACGGCAATGATCTGCCTTCGGTCGCT
>CAZOLU010000433.1:0-3748 GCA_964580485.1 uncultured Saprospiraceae bacterium
ATCCTGTCTTTGGGTCTTTTAGTCTAGTGTCTTATCTTTGGTAAATTTAAGGGATGATTCAGAAGATCTACCCAACTTTATTTTTTGGGAAGAAAAGGAGGTCTGCTTACTTTTGCTTCAAATTTTTTCCCCCGAATATCAATATAAATGCTGCTATCCTTTTTACTAAATTCCTTTTTCACATAGGCCAAACCCACAGGTACTCCCAACGTAGGAGAAACCGTACCAGAAGTCACTACGCCAATTTCTTGCCCATCAGCATCCACCACCTTGTAGCCTTGGCGCGCAGGACGCTTATCCTGTACAACAAAACCCACCAATTTGCGGCTTATCCCATTCTCTTTATGATCCACACAAAATGATTTTCCTATAAAATCACCTTTCCCTAATTTCGTAATCCATCCCAAACCTGCTTCAATAGGAGAAGTGTTGTCATCAATATCATTACCATAAAGACAATAGCCCATCTCTAAACGCAGGGTATCTCTTGCCCCCAAGCCAATAGGTTCAATCCCAAAGTCAGCACCTGCTGCAAAGACTGCATCCCAAACAGCCTCAGCATCCTTATTATCTACATAAATTTCAAAACCACCCGCGCCTGTATAGCCCGTTGCAGAAACAATTACATTCTCTACGCCTGCAAAAGTCCCCTTAGCAAAGCTGTAATACTTCATATTGGCTAGGTCAAGATCGGTTAAGCTTTGCAAAGCTTCCGCTGCCTTAGGCCCCTGAACGGCCAAAAGGCTGGTTTGGTCAGAAATATCAGTCAGTTTTGCATCAAATTCATTGTGCTGATTGATCCAATTCCAGTCTTTCTCCATATTCGAAGCATTCACCACCAGCATATAAGCCCGCTCACCTGCTGCACACTTGTCCTCTGGCAGACGATACACCAATAGATCATCTACAATCCCCCCACGATCATTGGGCATACAAGAGTATTGTACATCCCCAATTTCTAATTTAGCAGCATCATTCGAAGTTACTTTTTGAATTAAATCCAAAGCCCCTTGCCCCTTGACAATAAATTCTCCCATGTGCGACACATCAAAAACGCCCACTTTTTCACGAACGCATTGATGCTCTTTTTTAATACCAGCATAAGAAACAGGCATTTCATAACCTGCAAAAGGAACCATCTTGGCACCTAAGGCTTGGTGCTTTTCAAATAGTGCGGTTTTTTTCATTAGTCAAAGGTTTATGGTCAACAAAAATTTAGTCGAAACTAAGAAGATTGTAGAAAGTTTTTGAATAATTCAATAGTTTTTTACCAAATCTTAAACCCAAGATAGTCGGAACTGTTTCCCAACTGTGAAGTTTTCTAACCAAAAAAGCAGTATATGCACCCAATCAACATCTTCTGGCACCGCAGAGATCTCCGTTTAGAGGATAATGCCGGACTCTATCATGCCCTGAAATCAGATCATCCCGTACTTCCCTTGTTTATCTTTGATGAGGATATTCTATCCAAACTAGAAGATCCAGACGATGCTCGGGTAAGCTTTATTCATCAGGAGATTGAGCGATTGCAAACAGAATTAAAGGCCAAAGGATCTACACTTTTGGTGAAGTACGGTAAACCGCTAGAAGTTTGGAAGGAGCTCATCCAGAAATATAAGATTCAACAAGTTTTTACCAACCGAGATTATGAACCCTATGCCAAAGAAAGAGATGAGAAGGTTGCAACACTATTGAAGGAATATCATATTGCTTTCAATACCTATAAGGATCATGTGATTTTTGAGAAGTTGGAAGTGGCTAAAAAAAGTGATGGTCAAGCTTATACGGTATTTACACCCTACTCCAAACGCTGGAAGGCTATGCTAGGAGAACGGATGGAAAATGGGCGGTCTTATTATTTCAAATCTTATCCCAATGAAAAATATCAAGACAACTATTACCAAACTTCAGCCCTCCCCATACCGACCCTCGAATCCATGGGCTTTGTATCTACTCATCTTCATTTCCCTGATCGGGTAGTCAAACAGGGTATTATCAAGCAATACGACAAACAACGTAATTTCCCTGCAATAGAGGGCACCTCCAAGCTAGGTATTCACTTTCGTTTTGGTACAATCAGCATACGGGAGAAAGCCCGAAAAGCAGAACAACTCAATGCCACTTATCTCAACGAATTGATCTGGCGAGATTTTTATGCACAAATCTTAGCTAATTTCCCCAAGGTGGCGACTAGGGCATTTCGGGAGCAGTATGAGCGGATTCCTTGGCGCAATGATGAAACAGAATTTGAGGCATGGTGTAAGGGCAAAACTGGCTACCCCTTGGTGGATGCCGGAATGCGAGAACTTAATGCTACGGGCTATATGCACAATCGGGTGCGCATGCTTGTGGCGAGTTTCCTCAGCAAACACTTGTTGATTGACTGGCGTTGGGGCGAAGCCTATTTTGCTCGAAAGCTCCTGGATTTTGACCTAGCAAGCAACAATGGGGGCTGGCAATGGGCGGCGGGCTGCGGCACCGACGCAGCACCCTATTTCCGCATCTTCAACCCCGAATCACAACTCAAAAAGTTTGATAAGGAATTGAAATACGTCAAAAAATGGCTGCCAGAATATGCTACGGATGCCTATCCTCAGCCAATTGTAGAACATAAATTCGCCCGAGCGCGTTGCCTGGAAACTTATAAAGAAGCTTTGAAGAAGGATTAGGGGCAACTTAGCAACAGCTAAGTTCTGCTATGGTCATTGGCTTCGGCCCTAGCCTTTTTCCAGGCTAGGGCAGCTCCGAAATTTTCGGAGCTCCATTCCCAGCGCAGCGCCAAAGCGCAGGACGATTTTTTAGGCAAAAACCGCAAGAAGTTTAAGATTTTTAGACTATTTTTGCGACATGAATTTTCGCAGCCCACAATTCAATATTTTCGATGCCTTTGGGTTTATCTTCCCTGGCACGCTAATTCTTTTTGCCTTAGTTCTTTTGGCAGAAGATCAAGCTGTGATACATCTCAAAGATAGCTTTCTGCCATTTAAAGAGCTTCCAGCCTCTGCTTATGTATTGGCAACCTTTATGGCTTACGTAGTGGGTTTTTTGGTCAATACCTTTGGCTACCGTTTATACAAACGCCTTGGCAGTCGGCTTTGGCAGATGCCCAAGGGCGTGAAACTGGGTAGCGAGCAAGCCTGCTATGCGGTTTTGGTGCGTGAGTTTAGTCCACGCAACCTCGCCCATCTCGAAAAATGGAATGCCCTCAAAGCCATGTCGCACAACTTTTCGGTGAGCTTCCTAGTGCTGTTTTTGGTGGCGATCATTAAAACCATCACCCATTTCGGTGTAGCACATGTAGAATGGGCTGGTCTAGCCCTCGTTTCTATCTATTTTGCCTATAGCCTCCTTCAACGTGCGTTCTTCTACCACCGCTATTATTATGAGGATCTGCGGCATAGTGTAGAAGCCCTAGAGTTAGAAGCCAAGGCACATCATGAAGCAGTAACCAAGTACATGCGAGGGGAGCGGCAAGAACGCCCTTTTAATGAAGATGATCATCCCCCTCGTTCAGGAGTTAGAGGGCAAGGCTAGTTATTCAATGCGTTGTCTTCTCCCAAACATAATTGTGCTCTTAAACTGTATAAAAACGCTTAATCGTTCAGAAAATAGCTAGAAGTTGATGGATCTCCATAGAAAAGCTATTTCCTGTTGAGCTTTGTGGAGAAAGCTTTTTTGCTATTTCTGATCAAAAACGACTGGCGCCGCGCTGCGGAATGGTAGGAGCAGAGCGACTAGCCCGAAGGGC
>CAZOLU010000434.1:0-3747 GCA_964580485.1 uncultured Saprospiraceae bacterium
TACATCAGGACAGTATGAATTTTGAAGCCTTCCAACAAGATATGATCAAGTACTTTGGTATTGAACCTGAGATTAGCAAAGATCAACTACTAGAGACCGATGCGAATGAATTGACCAATCAATTAGAACCTGTAATTTTTGAGGCCTACAATCGTAAGTTCAATACCATCAAAGAGATGGTGATGCCGATTATTGAAGGAGTATACAATGACCCGAATCAAAACTTCACTAAAATTGCGATTCCATTCACCAATGGAGTAAAGGGCTTGGAAATCAATGCCGATATGGCAGAATGTATTGAAACCAAAGGGAAGGCATTAATTGAACAAATTGAACGTTCAGTAACCCTTGCTTTGATTGACTCAGCTTGGAAAGATCACCTTCGAGATATGGATGAGCTAAAAGATCAGGTGCAGAATGCTTCTTTTGCACAAAAAGATCCTTTGGTGGTCTATAAGATCGAGTCTCGGAAACTCTTTGTTCAACTCAATAGTGCAATTAGTAAAGCGGTAGCTTCCTTCCTGTTTCGTGGTAGTATTCCAATTCAACAAGAAAGTGAGGTACGCCAAGCTCGTGAAATTCGCAATACCAACAAAGAGGTACAAACGAATATTGAGCAACAAAAAGAGGAAGAACAGCTTCAGCGGCGTGCAGCCACACAGCAGCAAGCTCCTCCTGAAAAAGTTGCACCTCGAAAGGTAGAGCAAAAGATAGGGCGCAATGACCTATGTCCTTGTGGTTCTGGGAAAAAATATAAACATTGTCATGGTAAGAAATAACGCTCACTACTAGGCATTTGCCTCAGTTCGAATTAAATAGGAAAAGGTAGTTGAACATCGCTTGTTCAACTACCTTTCTTCATACACAAAAGCCTAAACCCCTAGGGTCTTTCTTCCTTCTCCTCTTCTGGTTTTACCGTAACAATCACTCCTTTATCAACTTCAATAAATTGATTTGCAGCTTTTTTAACATCTTCTGCACTTAGTTTTTCAATCATCCCCTCATTTTCATAAATCAAAAGAGGACTTTCATTGTGCTGATAGCTACTAGCTAGCAAACGAAGCCAATAATTATTTTTCTTCAAATTGGTTTCGATAGCACGGCGTTGAGTTTCTTTAAATTTGACTAGATTCTCATCAGATGGTCCATTTTCCTGAAGCGTTTTGATTTCCTCTTTAACTGCTTTAACCAACTCCTCTACATCCTCAGGTGCGCACTGAAAGAAAACTAGTATTTGTCCAGAGCCTTTAGGATCACGACCAAAGCCACCTTGCACTACGGGGCTGTATACCCCACCTTTATCCTCACGCAGGTTTTCCCGAACTTGGATACTTAACACCTTTACTACGGCATCCAATTCTAGTGATTTCTGCTGCGACCACTCCTCCTCTTTTTCAAAGAATAAGATTACATTGGCCTGAGGAGCCAAACCTTTTTTAAGATCTACCACAACACCATTTTCGGGCGCACGGATGCCAAGATCTTTCCAGTTTTCTTTGCGATTGGTAGATGGTAAACTACCTAAATATTGCTCTACCTGAGGCTTGATCGTGGCGGGATCAAAATTCCCTACCAAAACAAAGGTAAAGTCACTAAAATCAGCAAAACGCTCTTTGTAGATCTCATGTGCACGATCCAAATCAATAGATTTGATTTCCTCATCTGTCCAGATGGAACGGCGACGATAATGATTTTGGCTTCTAGCCTTACCAAATTCATTGAAGAAGTATTGCTGAGGGCTAGCCAAGGCATTTTTCATTTGCTCCATCATCTCATTTTGCATCGCTTCAAAAGATTCTTGATCTTTACGAGGTTTAGTAGCATAGAGATGTACTAGCTTTAGCATAGTTTCAAAATCTTCAGTTGAAGAGTTGCCTTGAAAGCCTTCATAAAGTTCTCCAATATAAGGTGAAAGGCGCACGGTTTTTCCTGTGAGTTTTTTATCTAGAGCAATGCGATCAAACTCCCCAACTCCAGCACGTTGGATAATTCCGTCGGCAAAAGCAGCATTCAAAAAATCTTTATCATCATAAATAGAATGTCCTCCAGGACTAAAAGCAGAAAGAATAATCTGATCATTTTGGAAATCAGTAGGTTTCAACACCACTTTTACTCCATTAGAGAGGGTCCATTCGGTGATGTTGACCTCCTTATCGGTAATTTCATTGGTTTTTACCACTTTTCCGGCCTGAGGCTCTTGAGCAATAAGCGGCAGGTCTAAGAACTTATCTTTGTAAGGTTCTACTTCTACATTTTCCATTTCGTCTAAGATCTTACGCAGATTGTCTTCTGTAGGAATTTTGAGACCATCCTTAGCAGGAGCAGTGAGTACTACCGCTCGGTTTTCTTTGGTAATCCAATTCTTAGCCAATTCGTTGATTTCTGACAATTTGATAGAGGGTAAAAAATCTTTGACTAGTTGCAATTCTTTTTCAATACCAAACATAGGTGCATCCTGTAAAAAATGCGCTACACATTCGCCAGCCAAACGAGCAGAAGTAGTTTTATCACGCTCTTTATAAGCACGCTCAAAAGATTTTTGTAAGGATAATTTAGCACGCTCCAACTCCGTTTCGGTAAATCCATGTTCCAAAACTCGCTTTTGCTCTTTGAGTACAACTCGAATAGCCTCCTCAATCTGGTCCTCTTTAAGTCCAGCCTGAATAAAATAAGCATCTTTAGAACGTACGTAGTTGCCATAAGCAGAAAAAGCATAAAGGAAAGGTGCACTAGCTTTTTCGCCCAGCTCATCATAACGATCATTCACCATAGTGTTATACAACTGATAAGCAAGTTGTGTACGGAAGTCATCTAGTGTTGTAATTTTTACAGGTTCATGTTTGTGAATCACTTGCAAACCTACCCCAGTAGCTTCTTTATCGGTTGCAACGGCTACAAAGGTTTCTTTATGCCCAGGCACTTCAAAAAGCTCCTTTTCACGAGGATTTTCAGGATTTTTAAGCGTAGAAAACTGCGCCTTGACCTTTTTTTCGATTTCATCTACATCAATATCACCTACTACAATCAAAGCCATGAGGTTGGGGCGATACCAATCTTTATAGAAAGTACGCAAACGCTCATAAGGTGCATTTTGAATCACCTCAGTAGTACCAATGGGCAAGCGATCGGCATAGCGAGACTCATAAAAAAGCTTAGGCCAATAGACTTGACGCATCCGCTCATTAGCGCCAAGGCGAGTTCGCCATTCGGAAGTAATAACCCCACGCTCCTTATCAATTTCCTCATCTGCAAAAGTAACCGCAGAGGCCCAATCCTGCATCACCAACAATCCTGTATCTACCAAGCCCTCAGAGTCTGTTGGGAGTTGTAGCATATATACCGTTTCGTCGAAAGAGGTGTAGGCATTCAAATCTGCTCCAAAGCGTACCCCCGTTTTCTCCAAAAAGTTGACTAAGGCATTTTTCTCAAAATTCTTGGTACCATTGAAACACATGTGTTCTACAAAGTGTGCTAATCCACGCTGGTCTTCCTCTTCTTGCATAGACCCAGCATCTAAGGCCAAGCGCAACTCTACCCGATTTTCTGGCTTTTCATTATGACGGATATAATAGCGCATACCATTTTCAAGGGTTCCAGTACGGACTTGCTTATCAAAAGGCAATTCTGCATCCATCCCACTTTTCCCTTCTTTCACAACATCCGTCTTAACTCCGCTATTGGATAAGTTTTCTAGCTTATTTAGTGGCGAGCTAGTATCCGCTTTGGCAGTAATTTCGCTTTTGTCAT
>CAZOLU010000435.1:0-3738 GCA_964580485.1 uncultured Saprospiraceae bacterium
ATAATTAAAGCATCCCATTCTGCCACCGTAGGTACATGGTAGCCAGGAGGGCAAAGCGTTGCTAAGTCTGACCAAGGATATAAGCGGCCATATTCGGAGTTGGGATAATTGGGGTTGGCTAAAGAAGATGGAGTATTCAAACGCATATTTTGGGCCATCCAAACCTGCGCCCCCATTTGAGCCAACAAATAGGTTTGTCCATCTCTACTATCTCGATAAAATTCAGGAGAGGCAAAAAAGGTAAGAGGAGAACCATTGTAGCGTTGTATATGGGCCTGCACTTGCTGAGTAAAATTTTCTGACCCAAAGATCCATCTTGCCTCTGCTAAGCCCTCGGCATTGGTAGTGTCTACATATTGGAAGTCTCCATCCACAAAGGTACCTGAACCACTAGAAATCAGAAAAGTAACCTCTAAACCTTCAATTGGCTCCCCTTTATGATTCACAGCTTTGACCACAAGAGGATTGGCAAGTTCTGCATTGAGAGGAGTAACTTGTGTATTTCCAGATTCGATAGAAATTTCTACTGGAATATTTTTACGACAGCTACTCAAAGAAAATACGGTCCATAAAATAAAGCAAAGTAGCGTAAGTAAAGGTTGAAAACGCATTGGGAAATACAGATTTGGGTTAAAAATTCCTGTCAAAGATGAAGATAAGGAAAATTTTAGCTAGATAAATTCTAAGACCATTATTTCTTAAAGTTTCCTATAGAAAATTTACTCTTCCCCTTGTTCCAACGCAAATCTACAGATTGATATTTAATATATTGGCGCACCTCACAATTAGGGTCATCAGGGTCAATATTCATACAGTAACCAGTCAATCCTTCACTCAATAAAAACACTTTAATGATATTTCCTCTTTTAGGCAGAGCATAATGTAAGGGTAGTAAAGTCTGGAGTTCAGTATCCATTTGATGCTCACCACGCCCTCCTGTCAAAAAATCCTGATAAGTTAGATCTGGAATCACCTCATCTACAATATTAAACCACTTGCCACCTCGCTCTTCCCAAAAACTCACATCGGTAACCCATTGCTCATTGACGTAGCGTTTTTTTGAAATGGCAATCAAAGGCTTATTCTTTTTTCTTTTATACATCACAAAACGATAGGAAGCAGCATGATCGGTATCTGTGAAAGCAGAGTCTTGTATAAAAATATAGCCTTTTCGGTAATTCACCTCTGCTTCTAGCTCTTGCTCATCTAGAGATACGGTAGTCCATTTATTATCTTTTAGTTCGATAGGATAATGAATCAGGTGACTATCTACCGTAGCCATTTCCCAATAATAATCTACAACATCCTTTTTTAAATTCAGCTCGTTGGTCTCTTGGGCTTTTAGGGGGAAGATCGCCAAAAGGCTGAATAAAGCTACTAATATTCGCATAATCTGGGGGTTTTAAAATTGTTTATAATCTGAGTGCATTTTAAATATTCCACTCAAAAATACTTTAGTTTGATGAATTTTCGCAGACAAATGAAGAGTAAACTCATGGCAACGCAGGAAAAAAGACCTTATCTACTC
Source organism: uncultured Saprospiraceae bacterium (assembly GCA_964580485.1). Lineage (GTDB taxonomy): Bacteria > Bacteroidota > Bacteroidia > Chitinophagales > Saprospiraceae > Saprospira. The sequence goes on from CAZOLU010000435.1 coordinate 1,529, forward strand.
TTGGTCAGACCTTTAAATAGCTCAAAAACAACCTTTTGGGTTTAGGTCTGTGTCGGTTGCATAAAACCCTATTGAGTTAAAACGGTAGCGTTTAGCACTTAAAGTGCAGGAATCATTCCAAACCTATTAGATTTGGTCTAGGGTTAAATCCTTTTAGGAAGAAAAATCGAAATAAATCCAAAAATTATAAAAATAATTTCAAAATAAAATGTATATTTGTAGTACCTCAATAAAGGGAAACATCTCTTAATAATAGAGCTGATCCGCTCCCTATATTTAGTGTTTTGTGTTTTGTGGCCTTCGCTCCCCGCGAAGGCTCTTTTTATTTCAACTCCTAACTATGTCCTCAAGCACACCATCAAAGTCTAAACTGAGTCTGGGTCAAGTTTTTCGCATGATTGTATGGCCGCGTCGCGGCCCTTTGCTCATTGGGCTTTTGCTGATACTACTCAGCCGCGCAGCGGCTTTGGTATTGCCTGGGGCAAGTCGGTATCTTTTAGATGATGTGGTTCCTAACAAGGACTATAAGCTCCTTTGGACGATCCTGATTGCGGTGTTCGTTGCTATCTTTGTACAAGCAAGCAGCTCTTTTCTACTCACCCGCATCCTCAGCGTCGAAGCTCAACGCCTTATCGCTCAGCTTCGAGCCCGAATACAGCGACATGTCCTAGCCTTGCCCATCCATTTTTTTGACCATAATAAATCGGGGAGTTTGGTATCTAGAATTATGACCGATGTTGATGGGGTTCGGAATCTGGTAGGTACTGGGGTTGTGCACATGATCGGCGGTATTTTCACAGCTATTTTTTCTATTATCATTCTCATTGATATTAGTCCGATGATGACCCTTTACTCCCTGATTCCTATAAGTGTTTATGTGGTAGTAGTCATTTGGATGTATCGCTATATTCGTCCTATTTTTAGAAAACGGCGGGTGATTCGAGCAGAAGTTACGGGACGTTTGAATGAATCTATTGGTGGGATTCGAGTCATCAAGGGCTTTAATGCCGAAGAGGTTGAGGCGAAAGCCTTTCAGAAAGGAGTAAATCGCTTGTTTTCTAATATCAAAAAAACCTTGACTACCACAGCAGCCGTGGGCAGCCTTTCTACCCTCTTGCAGGGAATTGCTAGTGTAGGGGTCATGGGAATTGCCGCCTACCTGATGATAGATGAGCAACTGAGCGATGGAGAGTTTTTGGCCTTTATTTTATATCTGGGCTTTATGGTTAATCCCTTAATTCAGATGGGGAATATTGGTACACAACTCACCGAAGCCATTGCTGGACTAGACAGAACGGAGGAACTGATGCGCCAAGCCATTGAAAATGATCTAGAGCAACGCCCCAATGTATTGAAAGAAATATCTGGCCACCTAGCATTTCAAGCCGTTCATTTTGCCTATGAGGAAGGTAATGATGTGTTGCATGGACTGGATTTTGAGGCAGCTCCTGGCAGCATCACGGCTTTGGTGGGGAGCTCAGGCTCAGGAAAATCTACCATCGCAGGTCTGGTAGCAGGCTTTCTACACCAATATCGGGGTAGTATTAGCATTGATGGCTTGGAGTTGTCGAGCATAGACCTTGCAAGTTATCGCAAGCATCTAGGTTTGGTTTTACAAGATGATTTTTTATTTGAGGGTACTATTCGGGAGAATATCCTTCTGGCGAATGCAGAGGCTAGTGAGGCAGACTTGCAGGCGGCGGTAGCGGCGGCCTATGTCCATGAATTTACCGATCGTTTTGAAGATGGGCTGGATACCCGAATTGGCGAGCGAGGGGTAAAGCTTTCGGGAGGGCAAAAACAACGCATTGCTATTGCTCGGGCTATTTTGGCCAACCCTCGCATACTCATTTTAGATGAGGCTACCTCCAACCTGGATACTGAAAGTGAAATGCTGATACAAAAAGCTTTGAGTAAGCTCATGAGGGGGCGTACTACCTTTGTGATTGCCCACCGCCTGAGCACCATCCGTCAGGCCGATCAAATCTTAGTCATAGAGCAAGGGCATATTGTGGAACGTGGCAGGCATGAGGAGCTCTTGAAAAAAGAAGGGCGTTATCATCAGTTGTATACCTATCAGGCGAGGATATGATTTTGGAAGGATTAGGTGGGGCGTAGAGCACAAAATTCCAACTCTTGATGTAAATTTTGGAGTTCTTCATCCCATAAACCATGTTGATTAAAAAATTGACATGTCCTCTGATAAGCTT
>CAZOLU010000436.1:0-3735 GCA_964580485.1 uncultured Saprospiraceae bacterium
AATTCAATCAATTTTGCTGAATCCTATGCCAAAGGTCCCAAGGACTCCTTTGGCATAGGATTCGAAAATATGTACGGTTTTATATTAGGGTAATGAAATTACAAAAAGCTCTAAAACCCTCCTAACTTTAATTGACTTTTAAAAGTTTTTAGGTTAATATTGTAAGAAGACAATCCCTCTGATTTTGATGATAAACTTAAAAGTATGCAAAAGGAGCTGAAGGCTTTAATACAGTTGATTGAAAGCTGGAAAGCTGAAAACTTGGAAATTGCGGTACAGATTATGAAAGGCGACCAGCATTTAAAAAAGGCGGTTGCGCAATACTACCAGCCCATCCTATCCCAAATTAAAGGTGTGGGGATCTTGAGTATCAGCAAAGTACCCGATAAATTGCGAAATATCCAACTTTCAGATTTTGAGCTAGACTATAACGAGGTGCTTTGTTCCTTTTTTCACAATATGCCCTTGCATAGTCTTTACTATTCTTATCAAAACCTAAAAACCATCCCTTGGTGGATCTTTGAAATCAAAAACTTGGTATATCTAACGATGACCCATAATGAGTTGGAGGAAATTCCTGAGGCTATTGGCACCCTGAAAAACTTATATAAATTAAACTTTGATCACAACAAAATTCGGGAAATTCCAACAGTAGTAGGATCTTTATCTAGTTTAGTAGAATTGCGTTTGGCCAATAATCAGATTAAGGAAATTCCTGAGGCTATCTTCCGACTTCATCGCCTTTACAAACTACAACTGGATTTTAATAAGATTTCAGAAATTCCTGAGGCTATTGGGCATTTATCTAATCTTTCTTCTTTATGTTTAGAAAATAATAAAATAACTATTCTCCCTCGTACTATGCTACAACTCAAGAAACTATCCTGGTTGAGTGTTGAGGGAAGTCCTTTGGGGGATCAACTTGGACTGACCTATGGGTCCTATGTCAATGTAGATCATTCAGATTTTGAAAAGTACTTAGAACAAACGGATGAATAACAATGAACTAGCCGCTTTGATGACTTTAATTATGAGCTGGGAGCCTAACAACCTAGAGTTGGCAATGTCTATCATGCGAGGAAGTCCTGAGCTTCATCAAGCGGTACAAGATCGTTTCGCAGCAATACTCGCATTGATAGGAGATCCCCCTATTCTAGCTGTACTCACAGATCTCCCCTTTTGTATTGAGCGGGGAATATGCCATCCCAGGATTCCTTATCAAGAAGATATGATTCCAATTTTACGATCTATGCCGGTTAAGGATTTGTATCTTATTGAGAAAGATTTGAGTGAAGTTCCCTGGTGGGTAATGCATTTAGAACAACTGGAAACCCTAATGCTTCGCAACAATCACATTAGTGTGCTTCCTGACAGCATTACACAACTCCAAAACTTAGAGAAAATTGATATGGAAAGGAATCAACTCAGAGAACTCCCCGAACAGATTGGAGCACTTCAAAAATTAGAGCAGTTGTGTTTGGATTTCAACCCCATCGAACGCCTGCCTGAGAGCATTGGGCAGCTCAAAAAGTTGTATAGTCTTTGTTTGGAAGAGAGTAAGCTTTGCAAACTACCTGCTAGTATGAAAGACCTAGAAGGTATCTATTGGTTGAGTATTGAAAAATCACCACTAGGCAATCACTTTGGGTTGATCTATGGCGAGTACCTTAGCGTAGACGATCCACGTTATTTATCTTATTTAACCACTGAAATTCCAGAAGATGCATCCTGAATTTGAAAATCTCAAGCAACTGATTATGACTTGGGATAAAGACAACCTAGCTCTTGTTCAGCAAATACTGGAGGGCAATGTTGAAGTCCGAGCTCAGCTAGAGGCATTTCTAAGCCCTGTTACTCAAGCAGCACATAGCCATTTTGATGCGGTTAAGGATTTGCAATACCTGAAAAATCGATTTTGGAAAGCCGAAATTGGTAGTTTTGAAATGACGCCTGCACTAAAGGTATTTTTAAACAGCTTGCCTATTTACCGTATTGATCGTAACAATCAGCCTTTGGAGCAATTCCCAAATTGGATTCCTGAGCTTGAACAATTAAAAATCATAAGACTAACAGGCTGTCATCTCACTAAAATTCCGGAAACTATTGGGCAACTCAGCGACTTGGAAATTCTGAATCTCGATAACAACCAGCTTAGAAAACTTCCCCAAAGCATTGGGCAACTCAAACAACTGCGCAAGCTACAACTCGACTTTAATCAAATTGGGAAATTGCCCGAAAGTATTGGTCAGTTGGCAGAGCTAGAATGGTTATGTTTGGAAAATAATCGGGTTTGGGAGCTTCCTCAGAGCTGTCTACAACTAAAGCGCCTGCGTTGGCTGAGTATTGAAGGAACTCCCCTAGGGAAAAAACATCAAGTCAGTTCAGGTATGTTTATCCAGGTCAGTTCACCTCGCTTTGCAAAATTTTGTGGTGTAATTTAATTACTGACTTTTGAGGAAAGCCCGCTTGGCGGCTTTTTTTAGCTTGGCAATTGCTTTGGTTTTGTAATAAGGGTTGAGTTGCTCGATCTTGCTGTAATCTGCTATGGCCTTGTCATAGTTTTCTAGTGCACTATAAATTTCGGCCCGGTGAAAATAAATATCCACTAATTCTGGCTGAAACTGAATGGCTAGCTCTAGCTCCTTTAACGCTTTTTGCAATTGATTTTGATCTTTATAAACCAAAGCACGATGGAGATAAGCCCAAGCATTACTCGAATCCAACTCCAGCGACTGTGCAATGTCTTTCAAAGCCTCCTCATAGTTGGCCTTTAAACGTTTGACATTTGCCCGATTATTAAGGGCATAAGGCCGATACAAAGCACTTATTTCCATATTTTTATCAAAATCTGCGATAGCCTTTTCATAATCCTTCATTTGCATATAAGCATAGCCCCTACGAATATAAGTTGCGGCATCTTCTGGATTTTGATCCAACACCCAATTGTAATCCTGAATAGCATCTTTATAGCGTTCCATATTGGCATAGGTAAAGCCCCTACTAATATAAGCTAGTACCAAATCTGGATTTAAGGCAATGACTTGATTAAAATCACTAATGGCATCTTTGTATTGATGCATCAACTGATAGCTCATTCCCCGATAATAATAGGCATTGAGGTGCTCTGGGGAAAGTTGCAAAGCTTTCGTATAATCTAAAACAGCCGACTCCCATTGATTTTGACTATATTTAATGTTGGCTCGATGATAATATACATCTGGATTGTTGGGATTAACACTTTGGGCAAAATTCAATTGTGTTAGAGCTTCTTGATATGCCTTCAAATGTACATAACAATTCCCCATCAATACATACACCTCTTCCTGCTCGCCTTTTACTTTTGTGGGCTGACTTTGTTGAAGTTTAAGGTATTGCTCAAAATCAGACAAAGCCAACTCATATTGCTTTAGCGATAGCTGTATTTTTCCTCTTTCTAAATACGCTTTAGCATACAACTCGTCTAATTCAATCAACTGATTGAAGTCTGCATAAGCTTTTTTGTAAAAACCTAAGGCCTGTTGTGTCACTCCCCTAGCTAGCAAAGCCTCTTTATGATTAGGCCTTTTTAAAAGCAACTTATCCAAAGCTAGCAGTGCTGCTGGCCAATTCTGCAATGCCATATAAACCTGTCCCTTCCTGAGATAAACATCAAGGAGGCTGCTATCTAGCAGAATAGCTTGGTTGTAATATTCAATAGCACGTTGGTACTGTTGATCTTCAAAAAAGATATTACCC
>CAZOLU010000437.1:0-3729 GCA_964580485.1 uncultured Saprospiraceae bacterium
TGCCGATTTGAGTAACATTGCTGATTATACCAAACCATTTCCTACCTCGGTATATAAATTGATGAAACGTTGTTTCCCAGGCCCTTTTACTTTTATTTTGCCGGCCAATAGTACCGTTCCCAAAATGTTGAAAAACAACAAAAAAACGGTCGGAATCCGAGTGCCTAATTCGCCTATTGTGCGAGACTTGGTCAATGGCTTAGGGGTTCCTTTGATGTCTACATCCATCAAAAACCTGGACGACGAGGATGATATTGTAGAATACCCAACAGATCCATATGAGATCCATGAGCAATATGAGCATTTAGTCGATATGGTTATTGATGGAGGAATAGGCATGAATGTTCCCTCTACAGTCATTGACTGTACGGTAGATCCTCCTGAGTTGATTCGCCAGGGCTTGGGCGAATTGGACTAATTAAAAAAACGACTCAGCTGCCACAGCCAGGTCTGTATCATTTCTAATTGTCGATTACTTTGCTGATCATGCAGTTCGAATAATGAAAGCACGGCGCCTTTCCAGTTTTCATTCAATTCCCAATGCCCATAGATCAGTTTGGGCTTTTTGCTGTAGTCAATTTCTCCTTCTTTGGGATAAGCTGATAGATAAAAGTACGGCGTCCCAACCATTTTATCTTGCATAGCTAGCCCAAAACCCAGGCCGGGACGGCCTTGTGGCTCAATGAAGATGCCTGTATCAAAATGATGAGGCCAGATGCGAATGTCGCTAGCTGCTTGCAGGTGGCGCATGAGCATTTGAGCAGCAAATTGTGCCAGTTGGCGGTAATGCCGCCATTGGTTGAGTGCTTCGGGATCAAAGGGCTGTATGGGCTCGCTTTTAAAAGCGTAGTTGGGGATTTCAAAGGGCATTTGATCAGGGTAATTGTCGGCCGCAAGGCCGAGCAGTGGCAAATTCTCTTGTACGGCCTGTTCCAGCCCCTCAAAGCTTTTGCCTACGACGCCTGCCTGCCACAGGCTGTTGCCTGCGAGGTCGAGCCATTCGAGCTGAGCGCCTGCAAGGCGCAAGCTTAGGATCATTTGCTGGGAATTGGCGCTGATCCAGCGCCCCATGATTCGATCACTCAACACATCATAATACAAATTAGCATGGCTGTGATCTGCCTCATGAGGCACAAAGGCCTGATTCACGCGGGCTATTATTTGAGCAATTTGATGTAATTGTTGGTCGGTCTGATCGTAGGCTTGCATGGTCTAAGGTTTAAATTCTACTGTACAATTGCCTAACACGTCCTGCAACTTTTCTTCCATATCTTTGGGTAGGTAGGTTCGATTCCATCTTCTCAAAACAAGACGTTCTAAAGGAACAACCTGACACAAATTTTGGAATTTTTGAGTTTTATGACCTTCCCAATAGCGAACAAAGGTGATCATTTCCAGCACCTTAAGGGTGGTTATCTTGAATAATGTTGGGCTAACCGTTTTAATATAATAATTCTTGGAAATATTCAAATGAGTTAAGTTTGGCAATTTAGTCAGTACCTTTGGCACACTTTTAAATTGATTCTTGCTAATATTTACTTTAGTGATCTGTGGGTAATCTGCTAACTCTTTGGGGAGAATGGTTAATCCTTTATCGGTAATTTCAAAACTATCTCCTTCTAAATGATCTTCAATGATTTTTTTATTGTAATCAGGATCTTTTGAATATTTCCATAAATATTGCATGCCTTTTCCATAAGATTCATATAAAACTTTAGCAATGGCGATTCCATCTAAATCGTCTATACCTTGAGTATATTTTTTGAGATTTTTGGTCAGGCGATGTTCCTGCATGTGTTCTGCAAGATTCAGGGTTCGTTGAATGGATTTTTTGCCTTTAGTACCCAAATACTTACTCAGTATTTTCTTGCTTTGTTGATAGACCTCCTTGCTGTTGGAGAATTTCATGGCAATGAATAATTCAGGAATCAACTCTGTAGGAAAACCACCTCCTTCAATGATTTGAATGGCCAACAGAATGTTATCATCATTCTTAGATAGCAACAAGCTGCGGATATGATCCACACTGTGTTGGGTCTCCTGATCTTCTTCTTGTAAGTAAGGTTGTTCTAATTCATCAAGCTTAGCTTGTAGTTGCTGATCGCTAAGCAGGGTGCAGCTGTGATTTTCCAATCCTTTAGTGGTGGAGGGATTGGAATTGAGCAGTACATGGGTGGTTTTTTCATTGATAGTTCGGCCTAATTTAATCCCCAAGTCTGCCAGTCGCTCTCTGAGCGCTTTTTGTTTAAAAACGGAATTACCTACAGCGACTAGCACTGAACCCTTTTTCAAAGGGTTTTGGTCATAGCTGGGATGTGAATGTTCGTTGAGTAAGGCTTTGCGAGCGAGTTCTCGCATAGCGAGATGATAGCCCGGGCACTGCTTCCAATGCATGCTCGGCATGCTAATCAACTCAGTATAGTCTACTTTCTTAGCAAAACGAGCTTGTTGATTGACATAGTCGACATACTCGTGATAGGAATATTTTTTCATAGTTATAATTGTTTTCAAACAAATAACAAATAATCAATATTCAAATTAACCATTAAAAATTCAGAAAAAGAAAAACAGCATCCTGATTTAGAATCAAAATGCTGTGATCATTATTCGAATAAAATAGAACTTCTATGGAGTGGCCATGAAAAACTCCGGCCAACGACTCAATGTTTTTTGTTCGGCGCTTCCTTCCTCTAAAGGGCGCGTTAGTTCGGGCATAATGCCCGTTTGCTTCATGTACAAACGTTTATTTTTGTCATCCCAGGCCCACTGATGCACAAATTGAATGCTCTCAATGTGCTCAGCATCAAAGGTAGTTGCCATGTAGTAAGGAATTTCGACAAAGTCTACAGGATCAAAAGTGATGATAGTGTCTCTAATGGTCGAATTTAATATTTCATCCTTATCTGCCTGGCTCAAGGGAGCTGCTTTATAAGCAGTGTTGAAAGGTTTTAATCCATACAACAGGAGTTTTTCCTGGTTGGACTTAATATAATCCACATAGTCTTTCATATTTTTCTCTCTCTTACCCATATCCTTCATGTTAATAGAGCGAATCATTCTTCTTACAATGATGATATTTTCATCATTATAACTAAAGTTCTCCATTAGGTTGTAGTTGGGTTTGATCCAGAATAGTGGAACTAAAGCATTAGATTGTGGGTGGTGGAAAGGAGTGGGTTGAAGTATCTTTTCTCCATCTTTCCCTTTATTAGCATCGATTTTGTTGATTGCCAGAGGTGCAAACGCAATAGGAGTAAACGTGAAAATATGCGTTGATTTATTATATTCCACTTTCCCTTTTACGCGCAAGGCTTTAAAAGTAGCATGACGAAGATTGAATAAGTTTACCTTAACTTCATTGGGCTTGCTAAGTGCTCTGGAAGGAAAACTTCTAATTTGATCTATTTCTTCTTTATTTAATGGTTTTGACAGGTCTGCATCTTTATAAATGGCTACATCATTTGAGTATAAAAATTCTTCACTGGAAATATAATGGGCTAAATTACTGTTTCGGGAAATATTAAAATATTCATCGAGCTGTTCTCCTATAGTAAGCTTTAAAAGTTTAGTTTTGAAATGGGCTTGGATATCCATTTCTTTAAGTTGCTTAAAATTGAAATCATCAATAGGGTAGTCTACATAAGTTTCTCCAATTGTAACAACATGTTTATCTTGAGCATGGGCCAAAGAACAAATACACAGACTTAGAACAAAAAGCAATTGTTTCAT
>CAZOLU010000438.1:0-3721 GCA_964580485.1 uncultured Saprospiraceae bacterium
TGGTACTGGGGGTTCTCCCGAAGGGATCCCTTTGGGGGAATCCCTCATCCTCCGCTAAAGCTTGAAAGTACTTACTTTCAGGCTTTTTTTTGTGCTTATGTCAACTCTTCAATTCTATGTTTTACACCTACATTTTGTTCAGTCCTTCTAAGGGGAGCTACTACTATGGACACACTAAAAATTTAGAGGATCGATTGAAAACTCATAATAAAAAGAAGGTTCGTAGCACTAAGTCTGGAACGCCTTGGATGCTGCATTATTATGAAACTTTCGAAACTAAATCGGAAGCTTATAAAAGAGAGCTGTTTTTCAAATCAATTGAGGGCTATCTGTATTTGAGGGAGGAGAAAATTATTCCATAGAAAACCGGCGTGCCGAGTGGTACTGGGGGTTCTCCCGAAGGGATCCCTTTGGGGGAATCCCTCATCCTCCGCCAAAGCTTGAAAGTACTTACTTTCAGGCTTTTTTTTGTGCTTATGTCAACTCTCCCAAGTCCATCTTATCCAAAAATTTTTCTTCAAGCTCTATCTGAGCATAACAGTATGAGTAGAATCATAGGATTCTGTTGCTAAGGTTGATATTTGTCACCAACAGAGATTTAACACCAGAAGAAGTAAAGTTGATCAAAGAGGGGTATGACAAATGTGTAAACGAATACAATGATTTTTTATTAGGCATCAAAAAAGATCTAATGAATGTACACATGCTAAAAGTTATTGCGAAAAGCCCAGAACGCTATGTCAAAATTTTAAAATCAGATCTACATGATATTGAAGAAACTGCCAACTATGAATTTCATGGTCGAGTGATGAGTACTTCTTTAGGAGCAGGGCAGTATGGGATGCCAGGGGTATTAGCAGTGATTACAGGAGCAATACAAATCACAAAAGAAGTCATCAAATTTATTAGAGATCTTCGCAAAACAAAAGAGGAGGTGATTGATCGCTTTTTGATTGAGCCATTTTCTCTAAAAACTTGGGACGAACTTTAAAAACATAAAAACCATGCGGATTTTAATCTTTTTAGGGCTGCTGCTCAGCAGCAGCCTCTTTGCACAAGAACTTGAGTACGGAATGGGGTTGCTAGTGGATGATGAGACTTATGCAAAAATGCCTAAACTACAGAACTTCACAAAGTCAGGAAGTTTACCACAACAGAAATCCCTTAAAAAATTTGCCCCTAAACCAGGAGATCAAGGTCACCTACAATCCTGCGTAGGCTGGGCCTTAGGTTATGGCGTTGTAACTATGGAACGAGCCAAAACTGCTTTAGACATGGGCGATGACTATGAAAATATTCTTAAAAACCCTAACTCAGCACTTTATTTATACAAACGCATCCAAAGCGATTGCCAGAAACCCTCCAATCCAGATGAAGCGCTTAAAGTTTTAAAAGAAGAAGGCAACTGCTTATATCATAGCTTTGATGCTAAAGGCCGAGACCCCTGTGACTTATCTCCTAACCTAAAGCACAAGAAAGAAGCAGAAGCTTATAAAATTGAACACTCCCTCAAGCTTTTTGAAAGAGTAGCCAAACCAGAAACTAAAACTATGGCCGTCAAACGCCAAATTGCAGCGGATCACGCTGTCATGGTTGGAATACAGCTCACTAAGAGCTTTCTCAAGCTGAAAGAGTCGACCTGGATGCATACTTGGACGCCAAGTTTAGATCCTGCACCCATCGGAGGACACGCTATGGTTGTAGTTGGCTATGATGACACCAAACAACGTTTTGAACTCCTCAACAGTTGGGGTGAAGATTTTGGGATAGGCAAGGGCTTTTTCTACATCAAATATGACGACTTTGGAAAATATTGTGATGTCGCCTATGTCATACGATTAGAAGGGCAGCAAAATAAAGAAGAGTGTATCAAAGCTTCTTTTGCCCTAAGAAAGTTGGATAAGCTAGCTTGGAAAGCTGCCTACAACAAAGCCAAACCCCAATGGAGGGGAATGGACAAAGATGCAAAAGAAGCAAAAATCGAAGCATTAGGCCTAAATGACCTTTTCTATGATTATTGTAGCGAAGCAAAGGTGGAGTCTAGAAAAAAAGGCATCTACTACACCACAAATCATTGGAAAAACAAAGACCAATATATTCTAAGTTCCAATCAGGTGAGTAAAGGTACTTATGTCTACCTCTTTAGTTTTGATGCTGATCAAAAAGCAAAACTACACTTTCTAGCTATTGATTGTAATAGCTTTGGCGCAAATGAAATAGGTGATGAGGATGATCCTTCTATAATTCCTGAAAATCAGGACGAAGATGATTTACTTATTATCCCAGAAACCCCAAGAAACCGATTCGAAATCAATACCAATTCCGAAGTAAGTGCAGACTATGCCTGTATCCTCTATTCTACCATGGTTTTTAAAGATCAAGATATCTGTCGTCGATTAGAAAAACTAAATAAAAAAGAAGGCGACTTTCCAGAAAAATTCGATGCAACTTTTTCAGACCTATTAGTAGCTCCGGAGGATATCAAATATGATTTTGATAAAATGAGCTTTGAGGCCTGTTTTTCCGAAGGCTATATTGTTCCTTTAATTATTGGTATTACTACGAAATAAAAATCAATCATAATGAAAGCTTTATATTTAACATTGCTACTCCTTTGGGGAGCTATATTAACAACAAGTGCACAAACCAAATTAGGAACAGACCGCAAAACCGTCAGTGGTATGGTCAATATCCCTAAGAAAATAGAAAAAGAAGAAAGCATTAGTTGGGTTTCTCACTCAACCTCTAGAATCAACAAGGTTTCTCCAATTCAGTTGGAACTCATTTTTGAAGTAGAAACAGACGAGCGTCTATCTAAAAACGACCCACAACTCTACCTGAATGGCAGCCTACACAGCCAAAGAATTGTAAAATTCAAAACCGATAATGGTTATAAGGCCGATGAGGTCGGTGATGATGATAAGTTAGCTACGGTAAATCTCAAAATCAAATTTGATGTCCCACAAAAGCTAGCTGAAGAGCCTTTTGAAATTCACTTAGAGCTTAATAGTATGGATGCAAAATCCGCCAAAGCAAAGTTCCAAATTCAAAACCGCAAGCCCAAATTACATTTGGTAGCCATAGGCGTAGAACATAGCGACCTCAATTACACCACCTCTGATGCCGAGAGCTTTATGAATTTTTTTAAGCAAAATGAAGCAAAGTTAAGATCTATCTATGCTGACCTAGATTATTTTCCCTTAATTGGAAAAGTTTCGACAAATGATATTTTAGTTGAGGTTGAGCGTATTCGTGCCTTACACAAAGAAGGTGCTTTGGAAGCAGGAGATATTGTGATATTTTATATCTCTTCTCATGGCTTTGAATATGAGTCTAAAATTCGCATTCAAGGTTCTGGCTTTTCTAATATTAGTGAGAGTATGATGAAAAGAACTTCCGTTTCTTACGAAGAGGAAATAATCGCAAGCTTAGAAGACATTCCTTGCCGAAAAATTGTGTTTCTAGATGCTTGCCGCAATAAAAAGGAAGGTAGTTTTATGAGCTCTAAAGATTTCAAAGATTTTAATTCAGGAACAACGACCATCACCTCCTCCCAATCAGGCACATTTTCGGTAGAATCTCCTTCTCGTAAACAAGGTGCCTTTACCGCAGCCTTATTAGATGGCTTAAGCGGTGCAGCAGATAGCAATAATAATGGAATGATTGATTTAGAAGAACTTTATGATTATCTAGATAAAAATGTGCCTCAAATTTCAAAGGA
>CAZOLU010000439.1:0-3684 GCA_964580485.1 uncultured Saprospiraceae bacterium
GCATATAAACGACTCATCCTTTCTCATAATAAACACCTTAATCTTGGGGATTATCTTATTGATGATCGTACAAAGAATGGTGCAGGGGATTTTAGCGGAGAGTTGATTTTGTTTGGCAGTGAGGAGTTTCCTAATTGGGATGCGGTAGTAGATTATTTAAAAGACAAGGGCTAGCCCTCTCACTATTGCTCTTTAAGCCATGCGATTGCCTTATCTGGATTGGAAAAGAGCTTTAAAGGATGGTTAGGATTGCTGAATCTGAGTAGGAAACTACCAATCATCATTGACAAGCCAGGTTTGATAAGTAAAGCAGATGCTTTGAGCATCTGGGTGACCTCCTCTGAAGAAAAGTAGTTACGTACTTCTCGTGACAACTTTTTAATCTCTCTAAAGTCCGAAACAGCCAAAAGCGGCTCTCCTTCGAAAAAGTGTTCTTTGATCATCCCTACATGCTCCTTGGCGATATCGAGATTATCTACATCATTGCGATAATGTACCCAAAGTATTCCTTCTTCGGTCATACTTAGCCCTGCAAGTGGGGTTTCGACAATTTCCTTTGTTATCATAATAGCTTGATTTTCATTAAAAATAAATGATGATTCTATATTGACCTTATGAACAGCACAAAATAAAAAAGGTTGAGCATTTTATGCTCTGGAGAATACCCATCTTTAAGTTTCAGGTAATTTACGAATGAAGATGGGTTATTTTCTTAGTTAGGTTTTACGCCTATCATTCGAACCGTATTGGCCATTCCCTTATGGTGCATGCCTTCATTTAATTCTACTTCAACTTCTTCCAGGTATTCCATTTCCAATGCTGAATAGATAGTTTTTAGGTCTTCTTTAGAAATTAGCATTTTTTTGTTTTTGGGTCCACCTGAGGAATTTCCTAATTGTTCGGGAGTGTACAATTCCAGTATAATCTTCCCACCTGGCTTCAACATGTCCACATAACGACTATAGGTTTCCTTTTGAATAGCTTTGGGTAGATGCAAAAAGATGAAGGAGATTGCATCATATTTTTTATCGGTTTCGAAATTCAAAGCATTGGCCACTTCATAATGAATAGTTACCTCATTTTCAGCAGCTAATTTTTCAGCCTTTTTCTTTCCCTCCTCACTTAAATCAATAGCATCTACTTCCCAACCTTGGGTTGCTGCATAAACAGCATTTCGACCTTCTCCTTCGCCCACACAAAGCAGCTTGCCTTTAGGGAGTTGATCTAAGGTCTGTTTGAAAAATTCATTAGGTGTTTTACCATAAACATAAGCTTCCTGGGCATAGCGTTTATTCCAAAAATCAACTGCTTTGGGGGTCAAGTTCTTAGGCTTTTCAGACTCCTGCGTTTGAGTAAGTTCTGCCTCCTGTTTTTCCTCAGCTTGGGGCTTGGCATTGTTACAAGCCGTCAATAATCCTAATCCTAAAAAAATAATAAAGATTCGTGTCATAGTGTTTTTCTAAATGATTATACGGTATTGAGCTATTATTCTTTCTCCAACTCATATTTATCCATATACTTTTTGTATAATTTTTTCTGCTTATCATTGTCTAAATCTATCTGCTTACCAGCCAAATAAGCATCCGTTACCACTGAGCTACGCATATCCAGAAGATCCCCTTTAGAGATAATAAATGTAGCATCCTTTCCTTTTTCTAAACTCCCTACCCGATCATCAATCCCCATAATTTTGGCCGTATTGTAGGTGATGGAGGCAACTGCGGCTTCCTTATCCAAACCATAACTTGCCGCTTGCCCTGCTTGAAACATCAAATTTCGTTGATTCCAACTACCTTCCATGCTCAGCGCAAAAAGCACCCCTGCTTCTTGCAACATAGCAGGTGTTTTATATGGCTGATCCACATCATCATGTTCTAACCTAGGCAAGGCATGAACATTACTCAAAATGACAGGAATTTTCTTTTCTTTCAAAAAGTCTGTAATGCGCCAAGCCTCTTCTGCCCCCACAAATACTAGTGAAACCCCATAAGCACTTAATAAATCATAGGCCTTCATCATCGATTTAGCATCATCCACATGCACATACAACTTTTTAGACTGGTCAAAAACCCCTTTCATCGCCTCAAACTTGATGTTCTTTTTTTCTACTTTAGTTTTATTTTTATAAGCTAAAGCCGCATCGAAAAAGAGTTGAATCCCCTCCACATCTCGGTCGTAGTTTTTATTCAGTTTTACAGGGCCAGGCGCAGCCCACCAACCACTAAACTGAAAACGGCGAGGCCAGTTGAGGTGCATGCCGTTATCGGCGGCTAGGAAAGCATCTTCATAGTTGAAGCCCTCGGTAGCCATTACACTCGATTGCCCAGAGATTTGCCCCCCTTGAGGCACCACCTGCACCAACAAAATACCGTTGGAGCGTACCGTAGGTGTAACATCCGAGTCGGTATTGTATGCAATCATCGAGCGGATATTGGCATTAAAACGCCCCACCTCCCTAAAATCTCGAGTTGCCCGTACCGCTTCCATTTCAACTAAACCGAGTTGTGTATTCGGTGCAATGACTGAGGGGTAGGCATGCTGCCCCTCTCCGTCTAAAATCTGGTCGTAACCTTTGGTATTTAGGTTCGTTCCAATTGCATCAATTTTTCCATTTTTCACCCCAATTGCGCCCTTTTCGATTACATTTCCATTTCCAGTGTGAATAGTCAAGTTTGTAATGATAAAAGACTGATCTTGTGCAAAAACAGTAGTAAGCAGCAGCGAGAATATTGTGATATATAGTATTTTCATGGTTAATTTTTTAGATGATTAGATGCTAAGCAATAATCAAATGATCGCATCATATAAAACAGGGTTAATCCATCCACCAATCTAGTCCCCCCAATTCATTCAAATGCATATCAGCACAATGGTAGTGGTGTTTTCTAGCAGGACGAGCTTTTTGAGTGGGTGCCCCTCCTGCTTTAGCATGAAGCATTTTTTGGATAAGGCGAGCTCGCTCTTGGCGTAGTTGCTTGCGTAATTCTTGGTCTTTCTCCAAGTCAAAATAACAAACCCCATCTACATAAGTTTGTGCAGCCTTAGCGTAGATTGACAGAGGGTTATCTGTCCAGAGTACGAGATCCGCATCTTTTCCAACCTTAATACTCCCTACTCGGTCATCACAACGTAGTAAGATAGCAGGATTTAGCGTAACCATATTCCAGGCGGCTTCTTCACTCATACCACCATATTTCACACCTTTAGCGGCCTCTTGATTCAAACGTCGGCCCATTTCCGCATCATCAGAGTTGATCGCAGTAACCACTTCCATAGCATCTAAGACTTTAGCATTATAGGGAATAGCTTCTTTGACTTCATCTTTGTAGGCCCACCAATCAGAAAAGGTAGAGCCTCCAGCGCCATGTTCTTTCATTTTATCTGCGACTTTATAACCTTCTAGGATATGGGTAAAGGTGTTGATTTTGAAGCCGTGCCGCTCAGCGGCACGCATGAGCATCGTAATTTCAGACTGAACATAAGAATGGCAAGTAATAAAACGCTCACTGTTCAAAATTTCATACAAAGCGTCTAGCTCTAGATCTCGGCGAATCTTATCCCCTTTCAACTTACGAGCATCGCCGTACTCTTTGGCACGGGTAAAATAGCTTTCATACACCTGCTCAACCCCCATGCGCGTTTGTGGGAAACGAGAACTTTGTCGATCGCCCCAATTGGATTGCT
>CAZOLU010000440.1:0-3678 GCA_964580485.1 uncultured Saprospiraceae bacterium
TGGTAATCTAAAATCCACGGTGATTGGTCCAGCTCAAGCATGGTACTCCTTTCACTGGGACTTTAGCAACACAGATGGTCTTGCTACGGATGCCACCCATGTAGATATCTATGGTATTGAGGCAAATGGTACCCGAACCCTTTTGCTCAATAACATCACCCAAGCCGACACTAGCCTTACTGGCATCAATGCGAATCTTTACCCTAAATTGGAGTTGGTTTGGACAACCGAAGATGAGCCCAACAAGACCTCTGCTCAATTGGATTATTGGCGAGTGCTGGCAGATCTTGCTCCAGAGGCTGCCCTTCGACCAGAGCTCTACCACTTGGTACAATTTGATACGGTTCAGCAGGGGATGCCCTTCAACTTTGAGGTGATGATGCAAAATATTAGTCTGGTAGATATGGATAGTATGCTGGTGCGTTTTGCAGTGCTAGAAACGCCGATGGACTCTAGTATACGAATTGCGCCGCTTGCGGCAGGCGATACGCTTCGCACCCCCACCCTTTCGGTTGAAACTCGGGATTTGAGTGGGCCACAACAACTTTTGGTAGAAATCAACCCCAACAATGATCAGGAGGAGATGTATCATTTCAATAATCTAGCCTTGGTCAACTTTTTTGTACAGGGAGATAATATCAACCCATTGCTGGATGTGACCTTTGATGGGGTGCGCATTATGAATGGAGATATTGTTTCAGGTAAGCCTCAAATTGTCATCACACTTTCTGATGAAAATCAATGGTTGCAACTTGATGACTCCTCTGATTTTAAGGTGATTCTGCGCCATCCTGGATTTCCTAATGGAGAAACCTTATTATCTCCGACCAACCCTATTGTTCAGGGTTTCCAATTCTTACCTGCAGATGCTTCAAATTTGGTGGTGGAAAATAAGGCTCAGTTGATTGTTGATTTAGATCTGGAATGGGATGGGAAGTACACCTTATTTGTTTCTGCTAATGATATTTCAGGAAATAATTCTGGCGACCTAGATTATAGCATTGACTTCGAGGTTATCAACACTCCAATGATTTCTAATGTACTGAACTACCCCAACCCCTTTACCACACAAACACAGTTTGTCTTTACCCTAACGGGAAGGGATATTCCAGAGTACATGAAGCTACAAATTATGACCATCACTGGTAAAATCGTTCGGGAAGTCGGGATGGAAGAGCTAGGTCCTATACATATTGGAACTAATCGCACCGAATTTGCATGGGATGGTACCGATCAGTTTGGAGATCGCCTTGCCAATGGAGTCTACCTCTATCGGTTCATTACCAAATTGACTCGGGAGGGAGAAGAAGAACTAGAGCATTATAATACCAAAGCAAGCTATATGTTTAGAAAAGGCTTTGGGAAAATGTACCTGATGCGATAGGATTTTGTAAGGCAAATATGAGAGACTTCTAGACACTAGACTAAAAGGGATACCATGGTATAATCTCATATTTGCTATTTCAAAATATCCCTTACAATTTTGAGATGATGCTCGGTATGGATCTTCAAAAACTTTAGTGTCAGCTTTTTATCTAATAATCCAAAAAAGGGATGTTTGAAATTGGCTTGAGCTGGCCAATCTGCTGCTTGTTTCAACCAATTTCGAGCGGTCTCCGCCTTGGCTTTGAGCTCCTCGAGGCTTGCTTTATGATTGGGTTGTACGACCTTAGGGGCTTTGCCCTGCCCACGAGGAATATAGCCCAACACATTAAACACCATAAATCTAGACCGATTAAAACTCAGCTTACAATCTTTGGGATCGGATTTGGATAAGGCCTCTAAAATACCTATCAAAACAATTAGGCTGTGATCCAGTTGCCAACGCACATCTCTCTGAGAAATAGTTTCCTTTTTGGCATCTAAATGATCAAAATATGATCCCAGTTCATCTATTTGTGTTAAAATACGCTTTAGCATTATACGTTGATTTTTGCAAGTTTAGCTTCCAAAGATAGCACTTTCTGATAATCCTCCTCCTGTTCTGCATCCTCCTGAGCCTCCTCAATCATTAAAACATAAGAACGAAGTACCTCTACTTGAGCATTTACTTCAATAGAGTGCGCCAAGCTTTGATCAGATCGAGCTTCTAGAGATTGTAGCTTTTGGCGGGAACGCTCCAGTTTTTGACTCACTTCGTAAGCTTTTTTAATATTCAGTAATTGTTGTTTTGATTTTTGGGCTAAAGCCAAACGAGCCTTACACAACTCCAACTCCATTTCAAAGCGCATAGACATCCCATAAATCTCCTGCTCATGCATAGTCGTTTGTGGGTCAATATCCTTTAGCTCATAGATATGCCCCTCTATATCAACCAAGGACTCCTCCAACTGGTCGATTAGAACTTGAGTTTTGACTAAATTACGTTGTATATGAGTAGCGGTATCAAACCAATAGGCATCTAGCTTTTCTTTGGCTTTTAGCAATAGCTTGTCTTGAGCTTGAGCAGTAAGACGCTGCTTCCAATACATCAAGTAGGCGACTAGCTTTACCCAAAATCTGCTAAAAGCAGGGATTTGCTGCTCCGACTTGAGAGGGAAGCTCTTATTCAGCAGACTTTGATAAATCCCATCATAGCTATACCATTTTTGGATATGTTGTTGTAGCGCAGCCCAGTTTTCATCATAGTCCTTGCTTAAATCCAACTCATAATTGGCAATTTTTGGAGGAGAAGGAGTTTTGGATCTTCGCATTTGAAAAAAGATTGAGCTTGAGCTTTGGAAATAAAGATAAGTAGAAGCGTTCGGAGGAATCCAATATCTTGAAGCTACTCTTGAGCCAACAACTTCTCTAGATGGGGCTTTATCTCTGTATAAGTGTAAGTAGCATCAAAATCTGAAGCTCCTACAAACACCTTCTGAATAATACCTGTCCGATCTATAAGAAAGGTAGTGGGATAAGAAAGCACCTCATAACGTTCGGCCAAACTGCCAGCATCTGACGCAATTTTAAACTTTACTTTTTTACGCTCGGCAAAAGCACTCGCCTTATCGGGCTTGTCTAAACCTGCGGCAAGTACCTCAACTCCCCGATCACCATAATCTGCCAACAGCTGATTAAGACTTGAGACCTCTACTTCGCAAGGCTTGCAAGCCACAAACCAAAAATTCAATAACACAATTTTACCTTTTAGGGCTGCCAATTTTTGGGTAGAGCCATCCAGTAAGGTCAACTCAAAATCGGGAGCGGGCTTTCCTTGCAAGGCTGCCATTTTACGTGCTACATAAGCACTGTAGTCATCTTCGCCCGAAGGCCGCTTTTCTTCTTTTGTGCTTAAAGTTTTGCAAGCACTCAGCAAAAATACTAGCAAAAGACTACTATATAAGATGACTTTCATTGAAGTTGAATTCAAATTGAGAAAAAATTGGTATAACTTTCCCAAAATAAGGATTCCTAGTTAAAAACAGCTTAGATTTTGAACAAAAAAATGAGCATTAGACTTCCCCAAGTCTAATGCTCTGTAATCCCCATGATTTACCCCAAACTTAAAATTCTTATTGCAAAGCAATAATCCTTTTTTGTTGTACTACAAAGATAGGACAGCTAATGCTATATTTTTTCGGTATTATCCGCAAAGTATGGATTTAGGTATTTTACCTAACCACTTGTGAGTAGTAGCTACCCAAAAAAATGAGCATTAGACTTCCCCAAGTCTAATGCTCTGTAATCCCCATGATT
>CAZOLU010000441.1:0-3664 GCA_964580485.1 uncultured Saprospiraceae bacterium
AACGATAGAGAGCCCCGTAGCATAGCGGAGCCGACCGCTTGCGGGCGGCTGCCCCAAATAAAAGAAAAATTAGAAAGACAAAAAGTAATGTGTAGATCAACCAGGCCTGCGTCTCATTACACACTACTTCTTATCACACTACAGCATCTCAAAGTCTAGCGTCTCTCAGTCTAAAATCTCAACATCTAAAAACCTAAAACTATGCGCTTAGTCACCGGAGGTACAGGAATGGTCGGGTCTGCAATGCATGCAGAATTAAAAATTGGAAGAAAGGATTGTAATCTGACCGATTGGAAGGAGGTCAATGCCTTTTTTGAAAAGCATAAACCAACGGAAGTCATCCATACAGCGGCTAAAGTGGGAGGTGTTTGGGCGAATATGCATCAAAAAGGGGACTTCTTCAGAGAAAATGTCTTGATGAACACCTTTATTATTGAGGCCGCTCGGCAACATGGCGTTAAGCGTTTGTTGGCCTTTCTATCTACCTGTGTGTTTCCAGATCAGGTAGAATATCCGCTCTCTGTGGATAAGGTGCATCTAGGGCCCCCTCATAGCTCTAACGATGCTTATGCCTATGCCAAACGGATGGTGGACGTACAATTGAGAGCTTATCGGGAGCAATACGGACTAGAGTATATTTCAGTAATTCCTACCAATATCTATGGACCCAATGATCTTTTTGATCTAGAAAATGGGCATGTGGTGCCGGCTTTGATTCATCGTTGTTTCCTAGCTCGGGAAAGGGGGGAGGATCTGGAAGTTTGGGGAAGCGGTAAGCCTTTGCGGGAATTTATCTTCTCTAAAGATGTGGCTTATTTGAGTGAGTGGGCGCTTGAAAATTATACAGGCGTTGATCCCTTGATTATTTCCACTTCGGAGGAAGTTTCTATCAAAGAAATGGTGGAAATGATTGTAGAATTGCTTAACTTCAAGGGCAAGCTCATTTGGTTGACCGACAAGCCAGATGGTCAATACCGTAAGCCAAGCGATAATTCTAAAATCAAGGAGTTGTTGCCTGAATTTGAGTTTACACCCGTGTATGAGGGCTTGAAAGAGACCATTGAATGGTTTGAAACCAATTACCCGAACGTGCGGAAGTGATCATCTGTCATGTGCCATGGAACATGGAACATGAAACATGAAGCATAATAACATGAAAACCCCATTAAAACCTCTTTTGCTTTGGCTGCTCCTTCTCTTTATCGTTAGCAGTTGCAACTATTCTTTACCACCTCGGCCAAAGCCTGCCCAATACGTCAATGATTTTGCACATCTCATTGAAATGGAGAAAGCAAGGCAATTAGAAAAGGCTTTGATTCATTATTACAACAGTACCAAAGAGGCACAAATTGTAGTGGTGACAATGCCCGACTTAGGGGGTAGCTCTATCAATCCTTATGCAACTCGCCTAGCCAACTACTGGGGGATTGGGGATAAAGAAAAGGATATTGGCATCTTGGTGCTATTGGCCAAAAAAGAGCGTAAAATCCGAATTGAAATAGGCTATGGACTAGAAGCCAAGGTGACCGATCTCGAGGCTAAGCGAATCATAGATCAGGCGATTCCCATGCTCAAGAAGCATAAATACACAGAAGCATTGACGGGGATTGCAGCGCTTTTGATACATGAAATCAGTGGGGAGATCTCCTTAGAGCAGATGGACAAAGACCTCAAAGGCTATTATCGTCCTCGTTTGGGATTTTGGACAAAAAATGGACAGATGATCTTTATCGCCTTGGGGATCATTTTAGGGGTTGTTTTATTGGGACTGCTTATAGGAATGTATGATGCCGCAGAGCGAAAACGCTATCGTACCTATGCCAGTCGATCTCGCTTTCGCAATATTCCAGGAAACTATAATGATTACTCCGATAGCCATCGTCATGAGTGGAGAAAAAATAAGCGCTGGGGCAATAGCTACTCAGATTCCAGTTCTACTTATAGCGACTATTCCGATTATAGCGATTATTCCGATTATAGTGACTACTCTGACAGCAGCTTTGGTGGGGGAAGCTTTGGTGGGGGAGGAGCTACGGGTAGTTGGTAGTAGGATTCGGAATTGGTATTGCTAGATATAGCATCCCAACTCTAATTAAGACAATAATTTATGTACTATTTCAAAATGATCTTGCTTTTGAGCTGCTGGGGATTTACAGCCCATGCCCAAACTTCAACAGAAGAATTTCGCCAAATTGAGCAAAAAGCCAATTACATCATTCAACAAGTGCCCAGGCTTCAGAGCTTGGAAAAATTGCTTTGGCTAGAGCGGAAAGAGTTAGCCGACCTAAAAAGTTATTACCAAGCTTACCATCCCAAACTCTCGGAGCGCGAAAAACCCCAAGCCCAAAACTTCTTAGCAGAAACAGACAGCGTCTTTTCAGATCGAAAAAAGTTGTTGGAACTCGGTTTACCCAATCCCACTCAATTTAAAAATGAGATTATTGAGGAAGTCCAGCGCCTAGATCAAAAGATTAAAAACACAAAAGACCTCAGCACTTGTAAAACTTTAGAGTACGACTATGCTAGTTTAAAAAATCGCTTCAGCATCTATACCAAAGATGCTCGTAGCATACTCGGCGCAGGCTGGGTAGATTCTGTTCAGCATATTTTAGAGACTCAGGAATCTATGCTTTCAAAACGCTGTAATACTTTGGCGCATCAAATACCTGTATGGAGCAACCGCTGTAAAACTATGGGTTGGACTTGGAACATTGCTGCCTATCATCGTGTAGTTAGTCGCCGAGAGCAAAAATTGAATAAGTCCATCGAAAAACTAGCAAGCAAGATAGCTAAGACTCCTGCTGAGAGCAAAAAACTAACAAAGCTAGAGCAGAAATATCAACAAAAGCATCGAGAGCTAGAAGCCCTGATCGAGCGTCAGGAACAAGCAGAGCATCTACTCGATCAAGAAACGCTGTTGTTTAGCCTAGTTTGCTGTAAGAAGCATATTTTGTATCAAGATCAAGCAGTAACTTATTGGGGCATCAAAGAGGTCATCTTGCCACAAGATCGAAAATCAGCGACCTTTCAAATCAAGTGTAGCTATGAAATACAGGATAGCATTTTTCAAGATCAGCTACACATCCAACTTAGCATAAAGCAAGGTAAACTATTGGTGTTTAATCCAGTAGAAACAACCATAAGCTGGCAATTGACCATCAAAGACCCCATTGCTGCTGAACGACCTCAGTTTCAGCTTAGCCCCATGGATAACCAACTGCTTTTTAAAGCTTTGAATCAGGAGAATGCTGCCGCTGCCATTCATTACAGCAGCAATATGGCCGAGCAGAATCAAGTTATTTTACAGGAGTTGAATATGGAGTTGAAGGATTAGTGCAAAGCATTATATCCAATCTGAACTCAAGAAAAACCAAAAGATGTTCATGATATAAAAAATCTAAAACCATAGATAAAAGCTATTAGATTTACATTAAATTAACATTTGCTTGATCTTCTCTTAATAATACCGTAGCTTTGTAGCATAATAATTTTATGGTTGAGGATATACCCCATCAACCTTCACTAGAGGATCTGCCTCCAAAATTTTAATACTATGGCCGATAAGAAAAAGTCGAAGAAAAAAGATAGCAACAAGAAAGAGAAAAAAGAGAAGAAGAAAACCCTAAAACTCAAAGCCAAGAAAAAAGCAGCTAAGAAACTAGCC
>CAZOLU010000442.1:0-3659 GCA_964580485.1 uncultured Saprospiraceae bacterium
ATGACTCTTGTCTTCACTGGCTAAGATCTATTGGATTTTTATAAGAAAACCCTGCATATTTATACTAAAATCAAAATTTTTGGCCTGCGAAAGGTCAGTTAATAAGCTTGATTACAGTAACGCTTTATGGGCTCTTTTATATTTACAGGCATATCAACCTTTTTAAAGTAGGTACCCAAAATATTCAAAAAGGGCAACTGGATACCCTACATAGTTTATTTAATGAGGATGAATTTGGAGGACTGGCACTAGAGTTTGATCAAATGATCTTATCTCTCCAAACACAACTCAAAGAAATCAAAGAGACTACCGTTCAGGAAGAACAAGAAAAACAACAAGCTGCGTTTAGTCGAGAATTGCACGATACCTTAGGAATTGTCATTTCTTCGATGAAGATTCTACTTAAACAAATGGAGCCTATACTCCGTAGCGACCCGACACATCTAGAAAAATATATACAGATGGAGCAGCTCTTGAACGAAGCCTATGTGCAGGTTCGGGAATTATCCAATATTCCAGTACCAGAGGCCATTATTCGTCGTGGATTAAAAACGGCCATCAACTCATTAGTCAACCGTACAGAATTGATCTTTCCCATACAGATCCAATTCATTACCAATATCCAGGAAGATCAACTTTCGGCCGAGCAAATTATTGCAAGCTACTTGATGATTCGAGAACTCTTGAATAATGCGGTCAAGCATTCCAAATGCAAGCATATTATTATTCAGTTGATTCAAGAAGATGGGGGGATTTTGATCATGTTTGAGGATGATGGTGTGGGAATTAGCCAAGAGGACATCAATAAACTACAATCAACCGGCCTTAAAAATATCAATCAGCGCCTCCAAAAACTTGGAGGACATTATGAAATAGATAGTAATAACCAGAGTGGTACCACCTTTAGTATAGAGTTTCCACTACAGTCTTCGACTCCAAAGCCAAAACCTAGTATACATGACTAATTCCCCTAAAACTCGACTTTTAATTTGTGATGATCATCAAATATTTGTAGAGGGCTTGGCCGCAAGTCTGAGCAGCTTCCCTCATCTTGAAGTAGTAGCACTTGCCAATAATGCAGATCAAGTTCTAGAGGCCTTGGGGCAATCCCCCATTGATATCGTTCTCATTGATATTGAGATGCCAGGCAAAAATGGTATAGAAACTGCCAAGGAGATTTTTATCCGATTTTTCAATACCAAAGTGATTGCATTGACAATGCACGACTCTCCAGATATTATTCAAACGATTCTTACTTCTGGTCTCCATGGCTATATTCCCAAAAATGCGTCAGTTGATGAGCTTTCTAAAGCGATTGAGGAAGTGAAGAATGGGCAACGCTATTTTAGGCCCTCCGCCTTGAAAAAAGCTATGGAGTTTTCAGAAGAAACCACCGCTATGGATCGACTTGTTTTACTCACAGATCGAGAAAAGGAGGTCATCAAATATATTGCCCAGGGAATGACCGCCAATCAAATTGCGGAAACTCTTTTTATTAGTGAGCATACCATCCGTAGCTATTTCAAGACTATTAAGCGTAAACTAGATGCCAAACACCTTTCTAATGTAGTAGCTTTTGCACATCAAAATGGTCTGGCTTGATATTACGCTGCCCTATTTTCTAAAGCCTGAAGGCTATATCGGTAGCCTAAAGACTACCTACACTAAACAGATGTATTTTACTTCATCGGGACGAGCCCCCATGGATGGAAACTACAGGCCTTCAGCGCGCCATTCCGTAAAGCGCTGAAAGCTCGAAGTTCCAGTCCTTATGGTGCATCTTAACGTATTTTTTTACAAAAAACAGGGCTGAGAGGATGGGGAATTGCTATAGGCCTAGCCCTAGCCTTTCCCGAAGAAGTCGAAGAAGGCTAAGGACTAAGAAAATAGGGCTAAATAGTTCAGTTTTTACTTAGACTTTGGAAGTAGATTTCTTCTTACTCGTTTGTTTAGGCGTAAGCTGAACCCTGATATACTCTGCTACTTTTTTGTGTCCATTTTTTTCAGCATCTTTTAAAGGAGTTCCCCCCCAGCGGTCTACCAATTCTAAGCTAGCCCCTTTGCTGTGTAGATATTCAACAATGTCCAGATGCCCTTCTGATGCCGCCAAGTGCATTGCCGATCGGCCGTCATAATCTGTCATATCCAGATTCATCCCTTCGGCTTGAAGGCGTTTGATCTCAGCTAAATCGCCACCTGATGCTGCATAGATCATGGCAACTAGCTTCTCCACAGTAGACTCGTTTTTACGCTGACGCGGATCTTTTTTATCCTTATTGCGAGCAATAGAATCGTAATGATGGAAATTAAACTTTTGCACCAAACGCTCGCAAAATTCTACCCCCCTAGAGGAATTTCCAATTTTATCTAAACGCGGCGACCAAATCACAATACCCATCACATTGGGAATAACCAATTGAACAACTCCAGAAACCCCAGATTTGCCCGGTAGTCCAATTCTAAAAGCAAACTCTCCTGACCAATCGTACATCCCACAACTTAACATCAGCGACATACAGTCACGTACCGTACTAGGCTGAAAAATTTGCTCTCCAGTAAGTGGGTTGATCCCTGCATTGGCTAAGGTAGCTGGTGCTGGTGCCAAATTGTGTGCCGTGGTTTCGATAGAGCAACATTGAAAATACAGCTCCAGCGTTTCTAGTAAATCGGTATTATCAGGGAATGCCCCATTTTCTCGCATAAAATAAGCTAAAGCAAAATTTCGATCTGCAGTTTCTCGTTCTGACAAATAAACTGGATTATCAAAACCTACATATTTTCCTGCACAAAGGCGACGCCAAGTATTCAATACATAATCAAAGCGATCGGCTTTTTCTTTGCCTTTTTGTACCAAGGAGCAAGTCATGATAGCGCCTGCATTAATCATCGGATTATGAGGCAAGCCTCCATTGTTTAGGGATAAGGCGTTGAAAGAAATACCACTAGGCTCTCTGCCTACATGCTGGTGTACGCCATCTCTCCCATGCTCCTCCAGAGCAATAGAATAACTAATGGGTTTGGAAGAAGATTGCAAACAAAAGGGCACATCTACATCCCCATAAGAAAATCGTTGCCCATCAATGGTACAGATCGCTACTCCAAACTGCTCTGGGTTGATGCGTGCCAACTGAGGAATATAATCCGCAACAGCTCCTGAACGGTTTTGCTCTACGGCTTTATAAATTTCAACAATATCTTTACAAAAATCCTCAAATTCAGGAATAATATGATCTTTACGGAGGGCTTTTCTAATAAACTGGTTTTGAGCAACCAAGGTATCAAACTCTTGCTCATCCAACATAATTCCAGCAGCTGGATTCAGCTCGCTGACCTGATAAAAATCTAATATGGGTTCTAGTCGATTATCATCACGCAAAATTCCTTCTTTAGCAATAGCCAGGAGGATCTTATGCAAGGATAACTCATTTTTTCCATTACTGAGATCTAAAAATAGTTTTGCCATATTGGGATCTTGAGTGGTTTTTGAATCTTTTGACATAGGTGCAAGGTTTTGGTCATTTAAAGTATATACTCAATGAAAATAGTGATACCTATAAAAAGATCCTGTTTAAATGGAGATAGGTGTTTGAAGCTAAGTGACAACCTGGCAAAGCAACCTTAAAGCCCTCACCAAACACTTCGTAGTAAAAATAAAGTAT
>CAZOLU010000443.1:0-3656 GCA_964580485.1 uncultured Saprospiraceae bacterium
CCTGTACGGAGGCTCCTTTTTTAGCAATATAGGGTTGGGCAAAGGCCAATACCAAAAAGCTCAGCGCTAAAATACGCATGAGCAAGACCAATAAATTGCGAAGTCGTTGACTAGAGGAAGTCTGTTCTTTGACCTCCTTTAAAAAGCGCACATTGGTGAAATAGACCGTTTTGTAACGCCTAAAATAAAAGAGGTGTATTAAAATAGGTATGGCAATAGCAAAGAGTGCCCAAAGAAAAGACGGATATAAAAAGCTCATTGATTGGCAATTATCATTTGTATTCCTGATAAATCTTCCTTCTTCGAATCGCTAGATCTTTTTTGACAGAAGGTTCAATTGGTAAATTTATAGGTTTCGTCCTACTTTTGCTAATCTTATTGCTCAAAATCCTAAGATTTAAGAAAATTTTATGCTTCTGCACATTACTCGACCCAGCAAATTAGCGAGATTTCAAGCTAGAGCCTGCTTGAGCAACGCTCTTGATGAACAAGAGCGTTGCTTGCGCGCGCGTAGCTAGGACGTTGTTTGAATCAACGTCCTAGCTATACGTGTGCGCACATGTATCAAGACCGTAGCTCATCTACGGTCTTGATAAAAGAGAATCCTCTGGATTTGCCCCCATCTAAGACATTACAAAGTGTAGAAGTATTCTAGGGGAATGGATTTTCTCCAAAAAAAAACTTAAATTTGTTCTGAGAAATACGCCCCCTAATGTTGAAGTTATTTTTAAGCTTCAACAAATTCAATGAACGTATTTAACCATTTATTAGATTATAGGGCTCCAATAACTTTCAAAATCAAACAGATAAAGAAGCAATAAGCTTTAGAAAAAACGAACTGATGACAAAACGTAAAAACAAGAAGAGAACAGGTTTAGGCGTTGGCGCATTGCTATCAACCATTGACCCTAATATAGATGACGATAAGAAAAAGGAGTTGGTTTCCCAACTATCGAATACCATTCTGGACATCCCCTTGGAGCAGATTGAAGCGAACCCTGTCAATCCAAGGGTAGAATTTGACCAAGAAGCCTTAGAAGAGCTGGCCTCCTCTATCAAAAATCATGGACTGATACAACCCATCACCGTTCGCCACCTTGGAGAAAACCAATTTCAGCTTATTTCTGGAGAAAGACGCTTGAAAGCAAGTAAAATTGCTGGCTTGCAAAGTATTCCTGCTTATGTCCGTTTGGTGGATGACAATCAAATCCTAGAACTGGCATTGATTGAAAACATCCAACGTCAAGATCTAAATGCTATTGAAATTGCCACCACCTATGAACGACTGATGGAGGAGTTGAAGATCACCCATGAAACCTTGGCCAAACGTGTAGGTAAAAAGCGAAGCACCATTACCAACTATCTAGGGTTGTTGAAACTACCACCAGACATCAAAATTGCTTTACAAAATGGCGCATTGAGTATGGGGCATGCTCGAGCATTAGTGGGCATAGACGATAAGACCTTGCAAGAGATCTTATTTCAGGAGGTCATTGCAGAAAAAGTATCTGTACGTACACTAGAGAAGTATGTATCGACCATTAAAAATGCTCAAAACAAACTACCCGAACTAGTTAGCGGATTAAGAGAAAAAGCCATTAGTGTGGAGCACCTGTTGATCTTAATGCAACTTGACGATTTGGTCAAGCAACTCGTTGTGTATAAGGAAGTAGTAAACCGCAACTTATCGGTAGAAGCCACACAAGCTTTAGTCTATCAGTATCAACCACAAGAACAAAAGGAATCGACTGATGCAAAGCCCAAAAACAAAAAACAACTTACTCCAAGTTTTCAACGCTTGCAAGAAGGTTTAAAATCTCAGTTGAGTACTAAGGTTCAACTCAAAGTGAACGACAAGGGAAAAGGTCAAATTGTGATTGATTTTAACGATACGGATGACCTCACCCGAATTTTAGAGTTAATAGATTATCATGCAGAATAACCTTACATACAGGAGAATTTCCCTAGATCTTATCCTTGTGAAGTATAAAATACTACTCTTGGGTTTTATTTTTTTACTGGTATCAACTCATGGTTATGCACAACAAGACAGCACTCAAAATTCCTCCGTTTTACCTTCAACCGATAGTACCCAACAAAAAACAGCTTCCCAAAAAGCTAAAAAGGGTTTTAAAGGTCGGCCAGGTCATTCGCCTAAAAAGGCAGTCCTCTACGCTCTGATACCTGGAGGCGGACAAATCTATAATAAAAAATACTGGAAACTACCGATCGTCTATGGGGGTATTGGAGGTTTAGGGTATCTAGTAGTTGACAGCCGGATTAGGTATCAGTGCTACAGGCGTTCTTATTTGGCAGAAGTGGATCTAGATCCTACTACTGTAAATACCTGTGACCCACTGCTCAATGCTGCTCAGCTTAAAATTAGAAGAGATGCTTACTTGCGTCAGTTTGAGTATGCTAGCTTGGGGTTTGTAGCTTTTTATGCACTGACCTTGTTAGATGCCTTTGTAGATGCACATCTCATGCAATTTGATATTAGTGATGACCTGAGTTTGAGATGGCAACCACAAATACAATATGATGCTTTTTCGCCATTAGAGCAAAAATGGCAAACAGGTGTTCAGCTAAGTATTGAGTTGAAAGCTAAACCTAAGGTACCGGCAGCTTTTGAGTTTTAACCCTTCTTTTATGCGCTGCTTTTTATTCCTCATACCTTTGTTGTGGGGATTTTCCAAGCTTAATGCCCAGAAAATTCAGATGGGCATGAGTTTGTACCTAGATTACAACTTATATCATCGCTATCAAAAGCCCGACTTTCTTTCGCCAGAGCGAGAGTCCGCAGGGCAATTACTCAATCTCTTACCCCTTGGAGGTTTTGGATTTTGGATAGGCCAAGCAGGTAGTTTTACGGTTGGCATAGAAGGGGGCTTAGATTATATGCCTTTTAGTATTGATCTACAAGAATATAAAGGCTTGGGGGCAGTTTCTTTTCCTCTGTTGTTGCGAGCTACGCAGCCCTTCGCTCCTTGGGCAGAAATTTCACCTTTTGTAGGTGTAGGGATAGGCTTGCAATGGAATCGTATCGACTTGTATGGCCGCCCCTCAGGGGCGGCGCTTGGGCTCAACAATTATTTCAAAACGCAGGTCGTAGAGTTAAGCATAGGGCTAGGTCGAGGCTGGCAGCCTACTACAAGACAAACAGGACTCCTCGCCTTCTATGCGCGCATTGGAAAAGCCGCAGAAGGTGCCCATACGCTCAATTTTGGCCTGCGCGCCAAATTACTCATCAACCGAAATCCCCCACTTCCCAACAAAAAACAAGACCCTTCCTCTTATGCAATTTAAATAGGTTCTCAAACTACGCTTGCTAAGTGCCGTACCTAAAAATTTAGCCATCCTCTTAAACTCATCGGATAAAAGCAAAAAGCTTTCAGCTAAAATCAGTATTTTCGCCAACAGTTACGAATTTACTACTAGATTATGCATCCAAATACCTTAGCAAAACTCATTCAAACTAAAAAACTGGAACATCTCGATCTTTCAGATTGCCCTGTCAATGATCTAGACTTTTCTGGTTGTAAACTCAGGCATGTCATTTTTGCCACAAGCCAACAAAAAGATCGGGTCATTAAAAATGTAAATTTTAAAAATGCAGTGCTCCATCATGTGGTTTTTGAACACGCCTTGCTCGAAAA
>CAZOLU010000444.1:0-1630 GCA_964580485.1 uncultured Saprospiraceae bacterium
AACGATTACGCCATCGGTATAGTAAGAAATAATAATAAAATCATTTAAGACATGCACATTATGAGGAATCACCCCAGAACCTTCTGTGGCATAAGGTCTCCAGCGATCGAGTTCTACCACATTACTCATATCAGATACATCGAAACTGCCAATATAAGCATCTCCTAGTTCATCGGTAGTAAATAAGGTGTTACCATCATCAGAAATCCAAGCATTATGCGTAAAAGAAAAGGGGGTTGTTGCTCCACCTAAATACACCAGGTTGGATTTATCACTTACATCATAGCCACTAAATTCGCCAGCATAAATATCCGAAGTCCAGAGCGTATCTCCTCTTGCATATACATCATGTGCATAAATAGGAGGGGTAAAACCTACTAGTGTAGGGTTCCATGGATTGGCATTGAGATCCAAGATAAAGGGCTCTCCATTATTGATGTTGCTTCCAGCGATGTAGCAATATCCATTTTCGTCGATATATAAATTATGAGCACGATCTAGGGTGTCGGTATCGCCGTTGATCGTAAGTTCAGGTCTCCAAAATACATAATTTACCGAGTTGGGCAAGGTAGAAAGATCAATAATCAGCAAACCATCTTGACCCTGATCGCAGGTGACATAAGCATAGTTGCCAAAGGTTTTGAGATCTCGCCAAACCGAAGGGTAGCCTGGGATATACTGGACCTGTGTAGGACTAGCAGGATTTTGAAGGCTGACAAGAGATGTGCCATTTCTAGCACCAACTAAGGCGTATTCTACCCCCGTAGTAGGGTGCACCCACTGCCAAATATCGTTACAATCTTGGTTGTAGCTCAATGTGCCTACAAGATTAAGATTGTAATTTGTTTGCCCTATTGCCATAAAACTCAAAGAGAGCAGGAAGAATAATGTAGAACCGAATTTCATTTGCTGTGATATTGGTGATTTTTAAAATAATATTTGAATATTCAGAGGGAGGGGGAATTTTTAGTATTTGATAATCTTTAAACTTTTATTGGCCAACTGAAGGATGTAAGTTCCTGAGGGAAGCTGTTCTCCAATGGTCATTTGTTTGAGTTGAGGGTCAATAGGGTAGCTTTTTAAAAGTTGCCCATAAAAATTATATACGTTTAAATATAATTTAGATTGCGCTAGTTTTGGTGGAATATTATAATTGACTAGGGTTTTATCTCCAAAAGGAATAGGGTACGCTTGCAAAGATACAGAATTTTCGATTAGATTGCTATGATTTTCTACATTAGTTATGCTTAAATAATCATCAATCCAGATTTTATCCACAGCAGCTTCCTGAAAATTCAATGGATGACTATTATGAAAAACGAAATGAATCTGCATATTGTTGGTTAAGGCAATATAATCAGATAGTCGAAACAGTTGTCGATCAGACCAGGTGTAGAGCCCATTTTGATAATAGGTGATCTGTACAGTATTTTGCCCATTCGAAACCACAACCTCTAAAGAGTCGCTATTTCCCGTATAGGTACTGTCAAAACTTGTCAGCCAGTAATAAAAAGAAAGGTAAGGATCGCCAATGGATAAGCCATCAAAAACAGGGGAGCTTAAAATGCTTTGCCCCGCATCCGCTCGACTATCGGCCTCTCCGGTAATAAAACAGCGATTCCCCAAGTCA
>CAZOLU010000444.1:1640-3651 GCA_964580485.1 uncultured Saprospiraceae bacterium
TGTGCTAGGCATCATCCCACTCCATTGATAGCTTTGATTAGGAACGACACGCTCCCAAGCACCTTGGTTAATCGTACCACTTACCGTCCAGTTGAAATCCAAACTAAAGTCATCATAATATCCACGATCTAGCGCAATGTTGATTGGGGGGCTGCTAGGAGTGATATAATACCTTTCGGCTTGAGTCAAATATCCCCATTGACCAGCAATGAAATCATATTCTTCTTCCAAAATGCCTTGAAACGTAAAATTGCCATTTTGATTCGCCGAAGTATCTGCCTCATAAAAGCCAGCCGAGTGTTGATAGAGTACTTTGGCATTGGGAACACCTAAGTTGTTTTGCAAATCGGAGACGGTTCCTGAGTAGTTGAACGGACTTGCAGCTTGTAAACTCACATTTTTCACCACGATACTATCGTTGAAAAGATCTACATTTACCGTTAGAGGAAGATAACCCGTTTTGCGAAAAGTGAGATTGTAGTTGCCTGCTTGATGGTATCCTGTTTTGTAACTTCCATCGAGCTTAGAATGTTTTTGAATATCAGTGTTTTCTAGTTCAACCAATACATCAAAGATTGGAAAGCCAGTGTTTTGGTCAATAATTGTCCCCTCTAATCGGCAAGCGCGTTGATAATTGACTTGCAAGACATAAAGTCCAGTATTGATGTCTGAAATAATTAAATTGCCAGAAGGGAGGTAGGGATAAGCTCCCCAGCAACCATAAAACCCTGAATTGCTTCCACTGTAACTATCATATTGTCCTACCAAAACTAGATTATTAGGGTGTTTGGCATCTACAATAGTTACACCTTCTACATAATGTGAAGTCACCAAGTAATCCTGAAAAACATGAACATTATGCGGAATCACTTGATCTTGTACCGCATTTTGAGGCCGCCACTCATCCAATACTTTGATATCAGAAAGATCGGACACATCATAAGCTCCAATATAAGACTCGGGGCGTTCATCGGTAGTAAATAAAGTGTTTCCATCATCAGAAATCCAAGCATTATGGGTGAAATTCTGACTAGTACTTTGATTACCAAGAAGCTGTGGGTTGCTAGGGTTACTGATATCAAAAGCAGAGAACTCCCCAACATAAACATTGGAACCCCAGAGGGTATCTCCTCGCACGTATACATCATGAGCATAGGCTGCACCTGCTGTACCCAAGTAAGTAGGCACAAGGGGATTACTCAAGTCAAAGATCATTGGTGCACCATTTTCCAAGTTGCTTCCTGCTACATAAAGATAACCCTGTTCATCTATATAGATATTATGAGCATTTCTAATAGTGTCATTTCCCGCAATAAGATAATGATACTGAAAGCTACTAGGATTGGGTAGAGTAGAAAGGTCGGCAATGAGGATACCTTCTGATACAATTTCAGAACAAACATACATATAATCGCCCCAGGTTTTTAAATCACGCCAAACGGTAGTACCTCCTGGAATAAACTGAACTTCGCTAGGATTGGCAGGGTCGGCCAAACTGACGATAGAAACCCCATTGTGTAAGCCTACCAAGGCATATTCTGTACCATTACTATGTTGGTAGCCCCAAATATCACTGAGCCGCACGGGGTAGCTTTTATGCCCTAAGAGGGTAGTGTTGATTTGGTTTTGTGCAAAAATGGTACTGGACATTAAGACAAATAGTAGGATACAGCGGATCATAGAGCCTTATTTTTTAGGGAAATACAATTTTGGATATTCAAAACATTCAAAACTAGTGTTATGTTGATCTATTTCGTACCAAAACTCTACCTCCACATTTAAACCGAGAATACCACAGGTAGGGACATTCTCAATATGTTGTTCAGGCGCAAAATGATGAGCCAAGGCGGTCATGGCTGGATTGTGCCCAAAGAGCATGATGGAATCATATTTGGAGGGGACTTTCTCGATAATTCTAAGGACATGTTCGGGCATCGCCTCATAGATGCCCAGCTCTAACTGAATGCTGCTGGCAGGGAGTTGAAAAACTTTGGCGAAGGCCTGTGCGGTG
>CAZOLU010000445.1:0-2256 GCA_964580485.1 uncultured Saprospiraceae bacterium
AGGGATATACCCTATGAAATTATAATAATTACTATGCTTTTCGGCCTGAATTTCTTGATAGATTTCCAAAGCTTTTGATTGCCCTCCGATGATAATGGTTCTAAAACTCACTACTCCTGCATTAAGGCGATAGTGCGCAATACTCAAAATCAACATTCGAAGCATTAAAATAAGCGATAGCTGAATCATAAATAACCCTAGAAAGGCGGCATAATAGGCTTTATATCCCCCAGCATAATGAATAATATCATTAAGCAGCAAAGTGAAGAATAGAATCAGGGTACCAACTAGGGTGGTAAAAACACTGCGCAGCACTTCGCTCATTCTCGACATTCGATAAACATTCTTATAACTGTCAAAAATTGCATAGAGCAAAATCCACATAGGCGGAACAGTGAGCAATCCATAGATGAAATTAACATCCTGCTTGATCCACTCCCAGTTGAAGGGGTAGACTTCAAGATAAGCCTTTCGATACACAAAAAACAGCACCCAAGCCACTAAAGACATCAGGTAATCTGTAACTATATAAACTAAGAGTCCTTTAGGAAGTTGTTTCATCGGATGTTTTTGCCACTTGGAATTCGCCTAAAGATACAAGTTGTACGTTAAAACGCAAAAGGAATTATAATCGGGGAGATACAATAGGCAATTGTAGTTTAGAGGGATATTGCTGAGTATGATGCACTTTTATCATTTTAGGGCGTTCTTGAGGAAGTTCAAAATGGTCAATATCTGAAGTGGCAATACTGACTCTAAGGCGATGTCCTTTGGGGACTTGATAAGAAGTTGGCAAAAGTGCAAATTGAAGTCTTGTTATTTCGCCAGGTACTAAGTCTTGCATATCCTTCCGTTTATAGCTGTGGAAAACACCCGCAGTTTGATAGCCATCATTAGAACTGATTTTTCGATGTTTTGCTCGAAACTGCCCTTCCGTAATATAAGTCACCTTACCATTAGGGGCAAGCTCCTCCAAGTACACAAATAGGTGTGCATCGCTAGTGTCGGAGCTGATGTAAATATCTACTAGGGGATGTCCTGTAATATCGGTT
Source organism: uncultured Saprospiraceae bacterium (assembly GCA_964580485.1). Classification (GTDB taxonomy): domain Bacteria; phylum Bacteroidota; class Bacteroidia; order Chitinophagales; family Saprospiraceae; genus Saprospira. Next base: position 1,053 of record CAZOLU010000445.1, read on the forward strand.
GGTTCAGAAAGTACTTCCGACTCAAAAAGCAGCATTTTAGCACCTAGCTTTTTTCGGTTGGGGTAGCCAATAGGCGCATAGCGAAATAGGGGGGTGAGACTATTCCAGCGCGCACCTCCACCAGTTCCCAATTCATAATTGCAATGATATGTACTTGAAGCTGCTGATGGAGCTTGGTCTTGGTTTTGGGGACTCAGCTGAGCATCTGCCTGCAAAAAGAAATCCTGCATTTGACAAGCGGCTAAGGGCCACTGATCGGTGGAAGCAAATCGCTCTTCTCCCATTTTATAATAGTGAAAAGGTTTTTCTTGGTCGATACCATTTTGAATACCTTTGAGATGAAAGTCAAAATAACGCAGCATTTCAGCATAGACATCAAATTTGACCTTTTTCCCTTTGTGGAAAGGACTGATATTTTCATCAGGGCCATGATCCCACGGACCAATCAACACTCGATCTGTATTTTTTACATTCCAAAAACCTTTAATCACTCCTCCTACATTAGCACCATCATACCAACCACTAATTCTATAAATAGGTACTTGAGAAGCTTCAATATCTTTGATGCGATTGTGCACGCTAAAGCGGTCAATATCAGATTGTGCAACGCTATCGATATCATCTCTTGCCTCTATACGAAGTAAGCCAGAAAAAATGTCGAAATTTTGGCGGTGTTCGGCAATCGCCTCTTGCAATCGTTGCTGACTAGCGTCGCCTGGTACGGGGTTGATCCCCTTGACAAAAGTTTTTGCCTTAGCACCCAATACTTTGAAATTGTTTTGGTCTAAAGCTTGTGTACTATGCTTCCAAACTTTTACAAAAGGGGCTTGGCGGATACCGCCAGGCATTACAATATCTTCATACAAGTCAAAAATATTGCATCGAGCAATACAGGCTTTTAGAGAAGGGTGCTGGCTTGGCAAGGCCAGCTCTGCGGTAGTCCCCGTGTAAGAAATGCCAGTGGTTGCAGTTTTCCCATCCGACCAATCTTGAGCCACAATCCAATCTAGAACTGAACTCATATCATCTACTTCCGCAGGGCTAAATTCCATTTGTCGATAGCCAAAAGATGCTCCTGATCCTCGAAGGTCTACTACTACCACAGCATATCCATAAGAAGTAAAATAATTGATTTCTTCTTTAGAAACATGTTGAAGTAGGGGGTTTGCTAAAAATCTAAATCCTTTTTTGAGTTGAAGACTAC
>CAZOLU010000445.1:2266-3625 GCA_964580485.1 uncultured Saprospiraceae bacterium
GATACTGGGCACCTGTTTGTCAGATTCTAAACCTTTGGGCAAGTGATAGTCTACCGCCAGTTGAACTTTATCAGGCATAGCGATATAGGTAGAATGGTACTCCGCCCCTTTGTACAGTTTTTCGCTATATCCCTTATATTGCCCTAGCTTACTTACTTTAGCATTTCCCTTAGGACCTGTATGTGCTAAACAAACTACTCCCTGTAACATACAGACCATTAAAAGATAAAATAGAACGATTACTTTTCTAGTATGCGTTGTGTAAGTCATTTGTTTGCAAAGGGTTAGAAGTGAATAAATTTAATGTTATCAACATAAACTTTAGGGTCGGTAGAAAGCGCTGGATTGTAAGTCGCCCGTAGAAATAAGGAGTAGGATTCGGCATTCAAACTAAAAATGTCTGAGGTCAATTCAAAGTAAATCTTTTTCCAACCATCTGAGGGGTTTACCCCTCCCTTAACAAAGAACTCATCCGCTAAACCTGTTCGATGCGCAATCAGACCTACGGTAATAGGCACATCTGTTTTGTAATTCATTTCCAGATATACTGCTGAGGCAATTACAGGGGATTGCAAATCACTGAATCTTACAGAACTGGCAACATAACATTCCAGGCTTACAGAATCGATGTAGAGTTGCCCTGACTGACTACCCTCAAACACATCATCTGATTGATTGCGAAACTCACTGTTAGGGAAATCATCTAAGGCATTACCAAAGATAACACCAGGGTTTTCAAAGTCATCCACTAAGGTGAACTTTACATCTGGATTATAGGAAAAGCTAGGATAAAAGGTATCAATTTTACCAGGCTGGAGTTGTAAATCTACCTCATAAGGGTCGAAAAAAGGGTAAAAATTGCGATCGCTGGAAATTCCGTTGAGTTGAGTCCCTGCTCTAATTCTAACTTTATGTGTAGATTGCATAGGGTTGATGATCGCAGGAAGGGTTGTTGGGAGGTTGTTGGCTCCAATAATTTGCTGATCTACACTAATCCAAGCGTCTTCAAAAAAATGATTAGCAGAACCCTCTACACTAGGATTCCCAGGTATAAATTGTACACTAGGAACATGGATATAAGCAGGGGCTGGACTTTCTTTGATGCAGGAGCTTAGTCCAACTAAAATGAGTGCGAAAAACAGAAGCAATCTTATTTTCATAGCTTTAGGTTTGCAGCTTTTTGTTTAAAATCTTTTTCCATCGCCTCCATAATCTGATAGGCCAACTCTAAAGCTTTAACTCCATCAGCCAAAGGAACTGTTGGAACTTGATCTTGAATAATACTCTGGGCAAAAAGTTCCAACTCTGTTTTGATGGCATTCACTGGAGGCGCTTCAGGCATCTGAATCTCTAAAAAGC
>CAZOLU010000446.1:0-3608 GCA_964580485.1 uncultured Saprospiraceae bacterium
TCCTTGAATAATTCGATAGCTATAATTTGCCTCTAAGTTGGAGTTGATTCGATAATGTAAGGAGGCATTGGCTTTATACAATTGCTGATTGTAGTTTAATAAATCACGTTCATGGTAGCCCGTTCGGTTGACTCGCATACTGGTATCACCGAGGTTGATAAAAACAGAACTCTCATCACCATAAACATTCACTGCATTATAGCTGGGATCATAGCGATCTAGCCCTTCGTAAAGGCCAGCCGTACCGTTGGCAATAATACTATTGGTGTAATGAAAACTTGTATCATTGGCCACCCAATCGTGTACACTCATGGCAGAAGCTGCAATTTTAAAAGCAAACTTATTTTTATATGCAGTGGCATAACGCATTTCCAGAATACCAAAAGGATTAACACCAGCAGCATCTTGCATCGTCAGTCCACCTTTTAGATCAGCACTAAACCCTTGATACAAAAAAGGATCTTTAGAGTTGATCAATAGCATACCATTAAAGGCATTAGCCCCATAAAGCGCAGAACCCGCACCAGGCACCAACTCCATACTTGCGACATCAATATCAGGCGGGGCGGACACTGCACCAATCGGATAGTTTAGCCCTGCGGGGTTCATCTCCATACCATCAACCGTTTGAATAAAACGCCAGTTTTGAATATCTGCGAATCCTCGAGTATTGATGGAAGTAAACGTTAGACTACTGGTATTCATTTGCACCCCTCGAAGATTGGCTAAAGCACCATAAGCATTGGGGGTTGGAGTTGTCCTAAGCTCAATTCCATCTAGTTTTTCGATAGTAATTGGCGCGCGCAAAATATCTTCCTCTATTCTAGAAGCAGCTACAACCACTTCTGCACCTACCGTTACTTTGGGGCTAAGATGAATATCAATACTTTGTTGTGTAGTAGAGATTTCAACAATTCTTTTTTCATAACCAATAAAGTAGAAAGTGAGTTTAAATGGAGGCACAGCATTCGTTTCCATATAAAAATTACCATCCAGATCAGTTACGGTTCCTTCTAATTTCCCATCAATAATAATGCTTACCCCCATCATAGGTGCATTATTTTCCTTATCCTTAACGCTACCTTCCAAGATGGTTTGAGCATGAAGTGACGAGAAAAGGGATAAAACCCAAAACAAACAATACAGGCATTGGCTCTTCATTTCAATCCGCTTTGGTGAATGAATACAAAAATATTCTATTCTTTAAACATAAAGGGTATACGACACTAAGCTTTTACGAAACTTAGTAGGGTATATTATCAAATAGAAAAGATGGAGGGTTGAGCTGAGTTAGTTCATCAATATAGCACTATCCATGAGGTGCTACTAATTTACAATAAATTAACATAGCAAACAAAAAACTAAGCCTTAATTTCACGACGATTATGAAGATTGATGACGTGTTTTGAGAAGGTCTAATACTTCTGAGAGGGAGATATCTTTGGCAGCCAATAATACCAAATAATGATACAGAAGGTCGGCAGCTTCTCCCAAAAAGAGGGATTTGTCATCGTCCTTGGCTTCAATGACCAATTCCACAGCCTCTTCCCCCACTTTTTGAGCTACTTTGTTGATCCCTTTTTTAAAGAGCGAAGAAGTATAAGATGATTCCGAAGGGTTCTGCTTCCGATCCAAGATAATCTGCTCTAGCCGCTCCAGAAAATTAGACGACACATTGGACTCCTCAAAACAAGTATCTGCTCCCTTATGGCAAACAGGCCCTTTGGGTTTTGCTTTCACCAAAAAAGTATCTCGATCGCAATCGAGGGAGATCTCGACCAATTCCATAAAATTGCCAGAAGTTTCTCCTTTGGTCCAGAGGCGATTTTTGGATCGGCTAAAAAAGGTCACTAACTTTTTTTCCAGTGTTTGATCAAGGGCATCCTGGTTAAAATAGCCCAACATCAGCACCTTTTGGGTATGAGCATCCTGAACAATTGCAGGGACTAGGCCATCCCCTTTTTCAAAATCAGCTTGGAGGAGTTCTGTTTTATTCATAATCGAACTGGAATATTTTGTTGAGCGAGGTATTTTTTGAGTTGAGGAATAGGGATTTCTCCAAAATGAAAAATGCTTGCAGCCAAGCCAGCATCGGCCTTACCTTCGGTAAATACGGCTTTGAAATGCTCCATGGTGCCAGCCCCACCAGAAGCAATTACGGGCACAGGCACTAGTTCGGCGAGCTTAGCGGTAATTTCATTGGCAAAACCTGCCTTGGTACCATCATGATTCATTGAGGTGAAGAGAATTTCCCCCGCCCCCAGGCGACAGCCTTCCTGCACCCAATCGAGCAAGCACAAATCCGTAGCTTTACGCCCCCCATTGAGGTAAATCAACCAATCGGCTTCTTCCTCATGATAGCGTGCATCTACTGCCAATACAATACACTGACTCCCAAAATTGGCAGCCAATTCAGCAATCAGAGCAGGTCGCCGAACTGCGGCGGAGTTGATAGACACCTTATCCGCCCCTGCTTCTAATAAAACCTGAACATCCTCTACCGAACGAATACCACCTCCCACCGTAAAGGGGATATTGATATGCTCGGCGATATCACGAACCAAATGCGCTAAGGTTTTACGCTTTTCTACTGTCGCAGAAATATCTAAAAAGACCAACTCATCCGCACCAGCCTTGCTATACTGCACGGCTAGTTCTACTGGATCGCCAGCATCTCGAAGGTTGACAAAGTTGACCCCCTTCACCGTTCGGCCATCCTTAATATCCAAACAAGGAATAATACGTTTTGCTAACACAACTTTTTTGATTGAAAGAGTGGTGAAGACCTATTTGCTTCCAGCAGTAGGTAATATATCTTCTAAAGCAATCTGATTTTCATAAATTGCCTTACCCAATACCACCCCATAGCAACCTATTTTCTCCAATTGGCGGATTTCTTCTACACTAGAGACCCCTCCACTAGCAATTAACTTCATTTCGGGAAATTGTTTCATAATCGACGCATACAAATCCAGAGAGCTTCCCTGCATCATTCCATCTTTCTCAATATCCGTACAAAGTACATACTGAAAGCCATGCCAGCGATAATTGGTGAGAAAATCAAATAGTTTGATTTCCGTAGGGTTAGTCCAGCCATTGATCCGTACAATTCCATTCAAAACATCTGCTCCTAAAATAATGCGTTCAGCTCCATACTTTTGTAGCCAACTTAGCAAGAGTTTAGGATTCTTAACCGCAAGCGTACCAATACTTGCCTGATGTGCCCCCGCATCAAAGACCTTCTGAATATCTTCATTCGACTTAATGCCTCCTCCAAAATCAACCTTCAATTCGGTTTCCTCCACCACGCGTCTAAGAATATGGTCGTTGATGACATGCCCAGCCTTGGCTCCATCAAGATCTACCATATGCAATCGCTCTACCCCTAGCGCTGCAAAACGTTTAGCCACAGCAACAGGGTCTTCATCATATACCTTTTTTTGTTCATAGTCACCTTGTTTCAGACGTACACACTTGCCGTCAATGATGTCAATAGCTGGTATAATCTTAATCATAATTCCAAAAAGTTTTTAAGAATTTGCTCTCCCAAGCTCCCCGACTTTTCAGGATGAAATTGAGTAGCATAAAAATTATCTTTCTGCAATGCT
>CAZOLU010000447.1:0-1381 GCA_964580485.1 uncultured Saprospiraceae bacterium
CGATTACTAAATCAAGATGAAAGCCTATGAAAATGCTAAATTATAAAGGAACTTTGATTCCTATCGGTGGAAATGAAGATAAGGGTGCAGAAGAGGCATCTGGCAAGGATTTTATTGAAGAAGGCATCTTGGCACATGTGGTACGTGCAGGTGGGGGAACAGATGCGAAGATTGTGGTTTTTCCAACAGCATCAAGCATACCCGATGAGGTAGGAGAAAATTACCAAGAGGCTTTTGGTCGCTTAGGTTGTTCCAACCTAGAAGTGGTACACATCCGTCAGCGTGCAGATGCTTATGAAGAACAAGTTCTAAAGGCTGTTGCCGAGGCGAACACCATTATGTTTTCAGGAGGCGACCAATCCAGAATTGTAGAGTACATCAAGGACACGCCTCTACATAACTTGTTTTTTCAACGTTTGCGAACGGATGCTAATTTTGTATTGGCTGGAACCTCTGCTGGGGCCATGATGATGTCTAAGGAGATGATTGCTGGAGGATCAGCCACAGAAGCTATGCTGAAAGGGAATGTACGAATGCGTGAAGGGATGAGCTTTGTGCCTGAATTTATCATCGACTCACACTTTGTTCGTCGGGGGCGTTTTGGGCGTATAGCAGAAGCTCTTGCTCGATTCCCTGATCTTATGGGGATTGGCTTGGCCGAAGATACTGGTTTGATTATTCGAGAAGGGCGATCTTTTCAGGTAATTGGGTCTGGAATGGTTTTACTCTTTGACCCCAGCGAATTGACACACAATAACCAAAAGGTTTTGAAAGAGGGCTCGGCTATGTCTTTATTCAATCTTAAAACACATATTTTGGCCAATGGAGACTGCTTCAACTTTGAAAATCGGAAAATCGAGGTGTTGCCGATGCATGAAAAGTATATTTAGGCTTGGGGCACTACTCATTGAGCATATCAAGCATATAAGGCTATAGTCACAATAATACTACAGATCCTTGTTGGTATAAATAAAAATGCGATCAATGAAAAGAATAATGATGCATGGGCTTTTAGCCCTTATAATGATCGGTTTTTTAGGAAGCTGTAAAATAGGGGTAGGAAACAAACAGCAAAAATCCAAGACCTTTACCGACCCCCGCGATGGCGAAGTCTACCAGCTCATCAGCATTGGTACCCAAACCTGGTTTGCCGAAAACCTACGCTACAATGCGGTAGGCTTCTGGTACAATAGCAACAACCCCAACCCTAAATACGGTCGCCTATACGACTGGAGTACGGCCCTCAGGGCCTGCCCCGCAGGCTGGCACCTCCCTACCGGATGCCGAGTGGAATAGGCTGGAGATGGCATTAGGGATGGCTGCTGCGGATACTAGTGCTACGGGATGGCGCGGCAGCCACGGCAGGGGCATGAAATCCACC
>CAZOLU010000447.1:1391-3598 GCA_964580485.1 uncultured Saprospiraceae bacterium
AGTTCAACGATTCGCGGTAACGAGTGCCGCCGAAACGGCGACAACAGCTCGGGCTTTAATGCCTTACCTGCGGGTCTCTACGACTCTGGCAACTACTACAGTTTGGGATACTACGCCTACTTCTGGTCAGCGAGCGAGTACGATGCTAAGAGTGCTTGGGCACATGGCCTCCCTAGTGGGGATAGAGGGGGTAGTCGTGGCAGCAGCTCTAAGTCGGAGGGCTACTCCTGTCGTTGTTTGCAGGATTGATACAGATGCCTTTAGCGCATCCTAGGAAAAGGCTAGAGCTCGTCCTGCTCTAAAAATAAGATGAACGCCAAGTCTTTGTCCTGGAACTCCATCAACGACCTTAGACCTCGTCTCTATAGATCCCTAAAACCTCTTGATCTCTAGTTTTGTAAGCCCGGTACATCCCTTCTGTATTGAAGTCGAGACAAACATTTCCAGCGGCATCCACAGCGATCAGACCACCATCTCCATTGATTTTTGCTAAACGTTGATGGACGACCTGTTGGCAAGCTGCTTCGAGGCTCAAGCCTTGGTATTCCATTAGGCAAGAAACATCATAAGCGACAACCGCACGGATAAAAAACTCCCCGCTTCCTGTACAAGAGACGGCACAGGTCTGGTTGTTGGCATAGGTGCCTGCACCGATGATGGGACTATCGCCGATGCGGCCATATTTTTTGTTGGTCATACCTCCTGTGGAGGTGGCTGCGGCCAGATTGCCTTGTATGTCGAGGGCAACGGCGCCTACGGTGCCAAATTTTTGGTCTTTTTGGCTGCTATGGTCGAGCTGAAACTGGTCAGAACCCTTTAGGGCTTGCCATTGCTCGTATCGATATGCATCGTAGAAATAGTCGGCTTCGGCCAGTTCGACGCCTTGTTGTTTGGCAAAGTCGAGTGCACCTTGGGCCGCGAGCATGACATGCTCACTGTTTTCCATGACGAGTCGGGCGAGTTGAATTGGATTTTTTACCCCCTTGACCCCCGCCACTGCGCCAGCTCGGAGTCCTTGTCCTTCCATAATAGAGGCATCCATCTCATGTTCACCCGTTGCGGTAAAAACACTACCTTTGCCGGCGTTGAAGAGTGGGCAATCTTCTAGGCTGGCAACGGCGGTTTCTACTGCCTGGAGGGCTGTGCCTCCTTGTTCTAGGATCTGATAGCCTTGGTCTAAGGCTGTTTTCAAAGCTGTTTTGTAGGCTTGTTCTTTTTCGGGCGTCATGGTAGATTTCAGGATGGTGCCTGCACCCCCGTGAATAGCTAGTGCGATATTTCTCATAACACTGAGTATCTATGGTTTTAGTGATTAATGCTAAAATCTTTTAATGTTGGCATAGCGATGGGAAGCAGGCCCAGCCGCAGGCTGGGAGACCGCAGGGCCGATAGCTGCTGAACGTAGCGACCGATGCCGCTTGCGGCAGCGGGCCCCTAAAGCCAAAAGGGCTATCCTTGAATATTCAGATAGCCCTCATCAACTTTTTCAATGTCCTAATTTATACAAATTTACCTGCTTCAATCTCATTTTCCTCTCCCTTGAAAGCTGCACGGGGTTTTAGCCCTAGCAACTCAAACATCATTTTATCTTGATCTACATCGGGGTTGGGGGTGGTGAGAAGTTTTTCTCCGGCAAAGATAGAGCTTGCGCCAGCCATAAAGCAGAGTGCTTGTTCTGTAATGCTCATTTCTTCTCGCCCAGCAGATAAGCGCACCTGAGATGTAGGCATGATAATTCTAGCAGTGGCAATCATGCGCAACATCGACCAAATGGATACCCGTTCTTGATTTTCCAGAGGCGTACCTTTTACCCGAACTAGGGCATTGACGGGCACCGATTCTGGGTGTTGGGGGAGGGTCGCTAAGGTGTGCAACATGCCAATTCGATCTTCGTCCGTTTCTCCCAAACCTATGATTCCTCCGGAGCATACCGAAATACCGGATTTGCGCACATTTTCTAGGGTGTTGAGTCGGTCGTCGTAGGTACGAGTGGTGATGATATTGGCGTAGTTTTCTTCGGAGGTGTCTAAGTTGTGGTTGTAGGCATAAAGCCCTGCGTCTTTGAGTCGCTCGGCCTGTTCTGCAGAGAGCATTCCCAAGGTGCAGCAAACTTCCATGCCAATAGCATTCACTCCTTTGACCATTTCAATGACTCGGTCAAACTGTTTGTTGTTTTTGACATGTCGCCAGGCAGCACCCATACAAAA
>CAZOLU010000448.1:0-3595 GCA_964580485.1 uncultured Saprospiraceae bacterium
ACTACTTTTGTAGGCCTTGGTTTTGACAAAATGATTTTTTAGAAAGGTTTCGCTTGCGGACCGTTCTACCGAACCTACATCTACTTGGCGGAGTTGGTTGATATCTGTCCAGTCGTTGTCTAGTTGTTCTACAGTTAATGCAGAAGCAATTCCTGCCATAAAACCAGAAATCATCAAAATTGCAGCAAACATCCAGATAAATCCAACGATTTGTCCTGGGATAGTTTTTGGAGCCTTATCCCCATAACCTACAGTAGTCATCGTTGCTGCTGACCACCAAACTCCAGCCCAAAGACCTTTCCAGCCTTCCGGAAATTGTTTGCCATTGTGTCGGTGTTCAAACCACCAAACAAAGAACCCTCCCAAGAATACCACCATCAGCAAAAGGAATACCGCCTGTAAAAAATCAACAGAGAAGATTTTTCCCAACAGGCCCCAAATGCGATCTTCTGTCTTGACTTTGGTAGCAATAACAGAGTTGGCAATGAAAAAAGGTTGGGTAAAGTCTATTTTTTCAATCCGGTCACTCGTCACGGTTAAGGGGTTGATAGAGAGGTCTACACTGGAATTTTCTAAACTTTTGATGAGGGGGCTCAAGCTTTCTTTTTCTATATATTCAAATTCAAAGGATAGTTTTTCTGCTAATTGTTCCCATAAAAAAACACTAATTCCCTTCCAGTCTCCATTATGATCTTTGAAAACAAAAGGAGGTGCTACCTTCAAACCGACCCTTAGCACTTTTTGTGGGGCAATAATGCTATCTGTTAAGGCACTACTGTCCTTTACTATGTTTTGGGCATGGAGATTAGAGATGATGCTAAAAAAAACGATAAAGATGAAAACGAAGTATTTTTTTAACCACATAGCTATTGGCTTGTATTGTGTTTTGATTGTTAAATAATTAGATTAAATTTCCCCCTTGTCAGTATCTATTATATTTGGTGTTGACCTGAAAAAGATTTCATTTGATCAGTTTTTGGTACAATTTTTACCTTCGCTAAGATGATTTGATATTGACGATTGATTTGATTAAATATACAATAATGTTGTAAAATCATACTAGAGATATGCTAAGTTTATGCAGTGAATTGAAATTTATATTGTTATAGCTGTTCATTTCACTTGAAAAAAACAATTTTTTTTCAGATTTTTGTATTACGCTACACCAATTGAGAAAAAATCCTTGATTTCCCCACAAAAAAGTAAGTTTATGTCTACTTCTTATCCCCTTCGTTGGGCGATTGCTTTATGCTTTTGCTTTCATTTATCATTATTAACTAATCTTCAAGCTCAAAATGACCCCTTTGCAACTGCCGGAGGAAAATCAGTGGATGCACCTTTCTCAAACATTGGGGAACTTCCAAGTTTCCAATCTTTTGTAGCAGATCTTGATCCTAAGGTTAATATTCCTTTCATTATGCCTTTCGACCTGAAGTCGCTGATGGAAACACGAAACCGCATGTTTATTTTAGATACCCGAGAAAGAGAGGAGTTTGATGTTAGCCATATTCAAGGTGCCAAACGAGTAGGATATAAGAAATTTACCGTAGAAAAAGTCTGGATGTTGGATCGCAACACAACCATCATTTTGTATAGTACAGATGGTGAGCGTTGCCAGCATGTGGCAGCCTACCTCAAAATGATGGGCTTTATTGATGTAAGACGAATTGAAGGCAGCCTAATTGGTTGGGTAAATGCGGGGTACTCTGTTGTAGACAAAGAGGGGCATGATACCAATGATGTCTTTGTCAATGATAAAAGTGAGGCTAAGAAATTGAAAAAGGGAAAAGCGGTATACAAGCAGTAGGGACTTTCATAGACTTTTGAAGTCTAAGACTTTATATATATTTAGTGAAAAAACCCTGTGCCCATTTACTAAGGCAGCATTGTTGGCTTACAACTCCGATTCAGGACGCAGGGTCAATGATTGCTCAAAAAGTTCTAAAACTATCGAAAGCTGCTCATTACTCATATTTTTGAGAATCCCTTTAGCCACTGCAAAAATCCCTTTTTTGCCCGTATTTAATGCTACCTTGATGCTTTTCATTTTCAGCATACCAATTTTAGCTTTTTGTAAAGGTACAATGAAAAAGTAGTCTAATCCAGCATTGGAAAGTTCTACTACAACTTGATACAAGTCTGTGGCATATTGTTTTTTATCATCAGTCGCTTTCATCTTCTGAATTAAGTCTTCAACTTGTAGAAGGAGTTCTTCTGGGATCAAAAAACCGAGATATTTGTCTTGAGCCATGGTATGCTGTTTTTTGGGTTTAACGATAAATTCTTTGACTATTGAGCCAGGCCCGATAGCGACGCGCATTGGCATTGTGTTGGGCTACGGTACGGGCAAAGGCATGCTGGGCAGGTTCTCCTTCTGTGGGCGGTTTGGCACAAAAGAACCAGTAATTGTGTTGCTCTGCATTCAACACCGCATCAATAGCTGATTTGGAAGCCATCCGAATTGGACCGGGAGGAAGCCCAGGATAAAGATAGGTGTTGTAAGGCGAGTCGGTTTCAAGCATGGCTTTGGTCACTCTGCGAATACTAAAATCTCCCACAGCAAAGACTACCGTGGGGTCTGCTTCAAGCTTCCAGCCTTTGGTACGCAAGCGATTCAAGTAGACTCCTGCAATACGGGCTTTTTCGGGTTGAAAGGTCGTTTCTGCATCAACAATAGAGGCTAGAATATATACCTCCGTAGGGCTGAGCCCAATACTGTCGGCTTTTGCCAATCGATTTTTAGTCGACCAAAACTTTTGATATTCCTTATACATTCGTTCCATAAATTCCTCCGCACTAGTATTCCAGAAAAACTCATAAGTATCTGGGATAAAAAGCGTCATAGCGGTAGTGTCATTCAACCCATACTCAGCAAGTAGTTCAGGTTGATTCATTAAATGTGCCAATTGAATAGAATCTAGCTCTAATAGAGGGTCAGCTATCCCCGCAAGCTGTTCTTTTTGTCGGAGGTTGTTGAATGTGATTTTTACAGGAAGCTGTTGTGCCGAGCGCAAAATCCCCACCAATTCATAGTAGCTATTGGTTTCTTTGGGAATTTTGTACTTGCCGGCCTTGCCTTCGTAGTTGCGCAACTGTGCTACCCAGGTAAAGTAAGTAGGGATTTCTATAATCTGATGTTGTTGAAGGATTTTTGCTACCCCTTTGAGACTAGTACCTGTGGGAATGGTAATGACAACAGCTTCTGCACGTGCTTTGAGTTGCGTTCCAAAAATTAAGTTGTAATAATAAAAACCAATACTTACACCAATGATTCCTAGTCCTAGCACTGTCAATAAAATAATGCGAAGTATTTTACCCCTTTTTTTCTTTTTAGGAATTAGGAGCTCCTCTGAAGCTTCGTCTTCTGGTTCTGGTAAATTGGCCTCTAAGTGTTCATTCATAAGTACAATGGCTTAATATTGCTCTTGATCATTAGGGAAGTCGCCGCTTTTAATATCTTCAATGTATTGTTTGGTGGCTTGTGTCATCAATTCATACAGATCTAAATAACGGCGTAGGAAACGAGGGTGAAAGTCTTTGGTGATGCCAAGCATATCATGAGAAACCAAAACCTGCCCATCTACATGAGGCCCTG
>CAZOLU010000449.1:0-3557 GCA_964580485.1 uncultured Saprospiraceae bacterium
CAACGAGAGTACATTTTAAAACTTCGAAATCGCCCCTGGTGGTGGTTGCTGTTGTTGTTACTCCCTTTGCTACTTTTGATACAATGCAATAAAAGGGTAGAAGTAAAGACCATAGATGCACTGAGTAATCAACCTATTGCCACTGCGGCAGTGAGTTTTAGTTATGCTCGACATAACCTCTTTAGACCCTGGGGATTTTTTACCATAGATTCTACCCAGAGGGATACGCTTAGTGATAGTTTAGGGCGAGCAGGTTTTCCCAAACTTTGGTATAGTCTGTATTCTAGATTATTTTACAATAACAGCAAAGCACAAATAGAGGCTAGCTGCAATTGTTATGTTTCGGATAGTATCCATAAAAAGTTTTATTATGTTAATGATACTGTTGAACTAAAATTATATCCCAGTTACAAGCGTTTAAATTTCTTAGTGGTAGATAGTTTGGATGATGAACCACTGCCTCTGGCTACCGTCATTATAGAAAGCGAGTTTGCAGGGCGAATTTATAGAGATACTGCTTTGAGCGATGCTGCGGGGATGGTGGATTTTGATAAAGTGCCTGCCTGTGCATCTAATTTTCATATTCTTGGAGATAAATACGGCTATTATCCAGATAGTATCTTGGCGGAAAAACGAGCGGATCTAGAGGGAGATTTGGAAACAAAACGTAAACTAAAGCTTGTGCCCGAAACGGCAAAGCTCGAGTTTTTTGTAGAGGATTGTGAAACGGGTAAGCCGCTGGGCGGCGCAACCGTTATCATTGACATCAAGGGCAGAAAGCGCAAACAGCGAGAGATGACCAACGTTAATGGTAAAGGCAAGGGCGAGTATGGCGATGCCAGAATGACCGATGAAGTGGAACTTATTGCAGAATATCCACCTCGCTACAAGCCAGGGAAACTACCCCCTTACAAGGTTCGAGATTTTATTCGCCTACCCAAGCGTTTGCGAACAATATGCCTAGAGCCTATGCCCGAGCCCTGCAACTCCAAGCACCGCTCCGGAGGAGCGGGCGTAACCATCAACGAGTACGATATGCAAGATCCCAATCTGAAATTCAACATCAAGTACAATATGTATAGTGTCAAAGATCGAATGATTGTATATTGTGGTCGAAAAAATGCCCCAGGCAAAGTGCTCTACGATAGTGGCTACACTTCTGGAGTAAATAGTATTCCAATTGATCTAAAACAATGTGGAGATACCTGGATTACTGTAAAAGTTATAGGCCCCGTAGGCACCGACTGGAACTATCAAATCGATTGTATACCCGCTGGAATTGATGAAAATATGATGGGGGTTATAGAATGACGATTAACAAAATAAAATAGAAAGCAATTTTTAGTTGTAGTCAGTTTCGTAAAAAACTGTATATTGAAATATAAAACCGTACAGCAATTGAAATTCAATGAATTTTACTGAATCCTATGCCAAAGGTCACAAGGACTCCTTTGGCATAGGATTCGAAAATAGGTACGGGGATATATATTGAAACTTTTTTTTGCTCAAAAATTAGGTACTGAATGTCAAAGTTTTATTGGATATGCCTTTTAGGAACTAGCTTACTGCTGTTGGTAGGGAGCTGTCAGAATAAGAAGTATCTCAAAGTACATTCTGATGAGCAGAAAAAGCGTCGAAGGGTATATGAAGAACTCTGGGTGACTAAAAATAGCATTGAGCTGCACAAAAAAAAGGCAATTCAAAAGAAAAATCAACCCATTTTGTGTGAGGACTCGATCCTTGTACCAGTGCAAAGCTACAATTTGCCCAAAGGTTTGGAAACCCAGCTGTACTATGGGATGAATTACACCATTCGTCAAAAACCCAATAAAAAACTCTTTTTTTTTCGCAGCCTACTTTCTTTTTATAATATGTCAGACACTTTAAAAGTGCGCTATATTTATGATAAAAATTATGAATACAGTACTGCTGAAGGAGAAGCCAGAAAAGGAGGCTATCGGCCTGATACTGTGTATACCACCAAAGTAGTTGAAGGGGATAGTGTTTATTACAAAAGAGCGAGGATACGTCGTTTTTTTATGACCAAAGTAGGGGAGCCTCCTTCCATCTTTGACCCTAAAGCTGCGCAACTGACAGCTCGGTCTATGCAGAATTATCTGATCCAAAAAGGCTATTTGGATGCCGTAGTCGGTTATACCGTAGATACGGTTCGGCGCAATCGAGCACAGATTACCTACCACTATTCTACGGGTAAACCCTTATTGATTGATACCGTTATCTTTGAATCGAAAGATCCCAATATCCATGCGATTTTACAAGAAACCAAGAACCAATCTGCCTTGAAAGAAAATACCCCTATTTCTAAGTCTGATTTTATGGCGGAGAAAAACCGCATTACCTATACCATCCGCAATAGGGGTTATCAAAAATTTATTCCCAACTATATCGCATTCGAGGCAGATACCGTAAATGTAGAACAACCTGAGCTTGGAGATGTCAAATCTTTTAAGATGGGTGAGCAGGGTGAACAGCGAGCAGCTATTTACGTTTCGGTTTTGCCATATAGTGATACTGTGACCAACCATACACAATACAGCATCAAGGATGTTTTTGTAGTATTAGATGAGCCCAGTATAGAGATTCATAAACTCAAAAGGAAGTACTACATGGATTCTAGCTTCGTGGTACTCAACCCTCCTCGAAAGCAACAAGAATTAGACTATGTGGTAAAGGCAACCCTCACAGAAGGCGACTCTTTGTCTTATTTGGGCCTAAGGCGTAGAAACTATGATGGGCGTTCAAAACTCATCAATGATATTCGAGAATATCGCACTAAAACCGTGCTCGTAATTGCTGGAGGAAAATACCCCTATTGGATTCAGTTTAAAAAGCTGAAAAGCATGTCTGATAAATATCCCCGAGGACAACTTAAAATGGAGGATGGAAATGAATTTACCTTTATTTTCCCTCACAAAGAAGGTAAATACCTTAGTCTGAATGCTGAAAAACACCATTTTTGTGTTGAAATTCCAGTTAAAAATGATACGATCCCATACTTGGTCACTTTAAAACCTTACAAAAGGCGTTTTGTCAGAACCTCTTACCCCAAGGAAGATATGATTCAAGGGGAGGATATCCCCATCCATATTGTACTTAGACAACCTGCCAAAACATGGATTCGAGATTCGGTAGAGGCTGCTAAAGCTGTAGCTCGACTGAAAAAAGAAAATTTCATTATTCGGGATCGGGTCATCTCTCGAAATGTATTGGTGACAGAAGGGAGTATTTATAGCTATGATGCTGGGCGAGAAACCATCAACCGCATCACCGACTTAGATGTGTTTAAATTTCCCCGATTAGAATATGTACCTTCCAAGTCTGGAAATCCTAATGAGTTGGATGCTTATGTCTTTATGCGAAAAGCAGATCGACATCGATGGGGAACATATACCGAGTTTAACACGAGTAATGCCAATTTGGGTTGGGCTTTGAACCTCAATTATCGCAATCGTAATCTTTTTAAAGGGGCAGAGGCCTTTGTTTTTAATGTAGAAGGTGGGGTGGATTTTAGGCTCAAGAACTTTGATACCACTACT
>CAZOLU010000450.1:0-3547 GCA_964580485.1 uncultured Saprospiraceae bacterium
TCATGGGCGTGATGATGCTGGCCGCCGCCAACGGCACCCGGCTCAGCCTAATAAACAAGGCCTCTTTTTTGGGCTTTGTTCCCTCAATCACCTCCGTTCCATTGCCAAAATCACCAATATTCACTCCAGTCAACACAATCTCCTTAACGCCCTGACTGGCAATTTTGCGAGCATTTTCCAGCACATTGGGAATAGTATCTGAGCGGCTTTTGCCACGAGCCTGTGGGATCGTACAAAACGAGCACTTATAATTACAACCATCCTGTACTTTGAGAAAAGAGCGCGTACGATCACCAAAAGAAAAGGCATTCACAAACTCATTAGCTTCCTTTACATCACCCGCATAAACCAGGCCTTTCTCGAGCGTTTTGGTCAATTCATTCACATAATCCAAAATCCGAAACTTCTGAGCAGCTCCTAATACCAAATCCACCCCAGGAATATCCGCAATTTCCTGTGGTTTCAATTGTGCATAACAACCTATCACCACCACATAAGCATGTGGGGCTTTACGCAAAGCCGAACGTACAATCTTGCGACATTTACGGTCTGCAAAATCGGTTACCGAACAGGTATTAATTACATAAATATCCGCCCCTTGATTAAAAGGCACTTCCGTATAACCAGCATCTTCAAAAAGTCGACCAATGCTAGAGGTTTCTGAGTAATTTAATTTACAGCCTAGCGTATAAAAGGCTACTGATCTTGGTGTTGCCACAGTATTATTTTTTTGATGATTTGGGGCCCTATGCCATTTAGGCGCCGGTCGCTATGTTGCGGGGTTCGTGCCAAGGGCATCCCTTTGGGACTATTCGCTCAGTCTCGTCTAAGGACGAGATCTTCCTCCCTTCGGTCGTCACCCCTCCACAGCGCTATGCCCTTGTCAAGTCTCATAAGTTCAGCGCTCATGTATTCATGCAACATCTATTACCTTAAACACAACACATAGACAACATCCCCCCCTAAAAACATGACACATGCATACGCAAAGATACAAGCTAAAATTCGTTTAAGCCAATTAATAAAGCAGAAAAGAGGAGAAATGGTTCAGAATACCCTTGCCTAACTGCTTAAAAATCACCTAACGATCCAATGCTTTGAGTGCCTGTTGCAAAGCTTCCAAGTCTTGATATTCTTCAAACTCTAGCTTATAAGGCAACTTATTAGCGGTGGCTTTATGCAAATTCAAGAACGCCTTTTCGCCATCTACATACAGCGCAATCAAACAAATTGGAGCTTCGCTAGGTAAGGGATTGAAAGAGATATTATCTAGATCAAGCCCAGTGGCTAAAGCCACCGTTCGACTCTGCTCCAGCATAGTAAGCGCCAAAATCTTGTAAGAGGGCAACTCCGGACCAAAAGTAAAAGCCTTGTACTCTAATGTTTTGGCGACCCTGCGTTCCCTTTGCAAAGACGACCAGCCGAGCTTGCGAATCGGCAAAATCAAGTGCTGATGCCCTGTGGGGAACAGCGGCTGAGCCGCTGGACTCAACAACTCTGGATCTCGAGCTTTTCGCAAAGCCACGCGAAAGCCCTGCATCAGGCTATCGCCCCAAGCCTGCCGCAAATACGCCACTGCATCCTTTTCATAAGCACAAAGTCGCTTCAAGCTATCGCCTGCCACTTTCCACCGCCAAACAGCACTCAGGTAAGCCTGTTGCAGGGAATCTCGAAGTCGACTATAAGCAGCATATTCTTTTTTATAATCTGCCATTCGTTCATCATTAACCGCCTTTACCCGATCCAACTCCTCCTTTTTTTTGCGTTCGATACTGCGTTTTTGGCGGAGTGCCGCTTCCAGCTCACGCTGATATTGTTGCTCCTGCCGTAATCGCTTCTTTTTTCGCACCCAGCGTTTGGCTTCTTTTCGCTGAAAGGCTTCTCGAATTTCTGTCCTAACCATCTCATTGAGAGCAAGTAGGGAATCTACCGTCTGAAGCACCACCGTATCCGCCTGCTCCAAAATGGGTTTTTGGGGTTTACTAGGGGCAGGGGCAGGCTTGGGTTTAGCAAGCTGTCTTAAAGTGCAGTAGTATACAAAGTTCTCTGTTTCTGCATCTGCCAAATGTAGGCAAAGTGCTGAATTGGATGGCCAAGCTTCTAGACCAATCGCTTTCCATTGAAAAGAACGACTAGGCTCCGTTGAGGAATGATAATATGTTAAGTCCGTGAGCACATCATCGGTGGGCAGAAAAGCCACAATTTCGGCTCCTTCCTCTAATGCCACAGGCCTCCCCCTTACCCTAGCCTCCAAATTCCAAACGGCAGCCCACTCTTGCAACTGTTGCTCTAGTTCGGGACTAAGTAGAATATAGGGTAAAAGTTCTGAGCGATGCAACGCATCCTGCCAAGATAACTCAATCCAAGCCGTAGTCCTTGCTACTCTAAAACTATGCTTAGGAATATAAAGCATCGCCCCACGTTGAGTATACAAAATAGTATCTCGATCTGGGCGAATGCGAAAAGCCTCCTTTTTCTCTCGAATGAGCTGATTTAGGAAGCTACGAATTTCAGCATAATAATTCACTTCTGTTTCCTGTACCACACTGTCTTTTTGCTGGATCAGCACATCGATACGGTGCCGCATCAGTTCAGCATTTTCAGGAAGCTCTAAGGCTTGCTGTATCAACTGCAAGCGTTCGGGGCCCAGCCCCTCTCGCTCAAAGATCTGGCGAAGGAGATAGCTGCGCTTGCGCAAAAGCGTATAATAGCGATCATCTTTACGCCAGTAATCTACATAGGGACGGATGACAATCTGTTGTGTATCACTTTTCAAAGCAATTGCAGCAAGTTGTTTCAAAGAGTCTAGATCTGCCATCGAAGGCAGGGCATCCTCATCCTCCTGAAAATAAATACTGTACTGCCATAGGGGCTGCTGTGCATTAGCAGTTGGACTAAGGAAATATAAAAGAAAAAGCCAGCCTGAAACACAGGCTAGCATTTTGATTAAGTTTTTCATAGCTGAGAGTGCTTAAATTTAAGCAGCGGGATCTTCGGTCGCTTCGCGTTGTTTATTGATTCGTTCTAATTCTTTATCAATATAATATAAGCTTTGCGACCCAGCCCCAATAAGTTTAATCTTATCGAGAATGTCTCGCACTTGAGCTTCTTCTTCTCTTTGCTCGGCTACATACCATTGCAAGAATACCGTAGTAGCATGATCATGTTCGTTCTGACTCATGCTCATCAGGTTGTTGATAGAGGCTGTAACCTCCTGCTCTTGCTCATAAACCGTTTGAAAAATCTTTTGAATGGATTCAAATTCGCTTTGTGGCTTTGCCACAGCAGGAATAAGAGCATGACCATCCATCTCATTGACATAGTGTACAATCTTGAGCATGTGCATACGTTCCTCATCAGATTGGGCATAGAAAAAAGCAGCACAGCCATTCAAGCCCTCTCGATCACACCAAGATGCCATAGCTAAATAATTAGCCGAAGCAGTAGCCTCTAGTGTAATTTGAGCATTTAATGCTTCTTGTATTTTTTCGCTTAACATGTTTATTCTTTTTTAGTAACGCTTAAAAAATAAATTCCTGATTTCCTG
>CAZOLU010000451.1:0-3531 GCA_964580485.1 uncultured Saprospiraceae bacterium
GTGTGGATTCGTCCTGTATGGGTAGAACAGCAGGGCTTTGATTGGCAATTTCGATTCATCAACCCCAATTTTATCATTTTCATCCTTTTTGGTTTGGCGATTTTATTTCATATGAGTTTGGCGAGTTTCAAAAAGGGGGTATCTGAGGCGATTGGTGGGGCTTCGGGTATTATGATTCAGTTTCCCCTTTATGCGGGGATTATGGGAATCATGCTCAATTCGGGCTTGGTCGATATTTTTTCTCAATTTTTTGTGAGTATTTCTAATGAAACGACTTATCCGATTTATACCTTTTTCTCTGCAGGTTTGGTGAATATGTTTGTGCCGAGTGGTGGTGGGCAGTGGTTGGTGCAAGGGCCTATTTTGATTGAAAGTTCTGCGGCTTTGGGAGTGCCCTTGGAAAAAAGTATTATGGCCTTGTGCTATGGCGATCAGATTACCAATATGTTGCAACCCTTTTGGGCTTTGCCCTTGTTGGGAATTACCAAACTGAAAGCACAGGAGATTTTGCCTTATACTTTCTTTCTGTTTGTGTTGGGAGTATTGATTTTTTGTATTGTCTTGTTGATTTTTTAGGGTAAATTATTGTAGGTCAGGAGAAGCATGGGGCTGGACCCCATGGACTGAGATTTCGCGCTTTCAGCACTTTACAGATTATTTTTGCGTTTAGGATCAAGCAATATTAAAAGGTCTTGCTGGCAGGTGTAGCGATGTGTAGCTATAGGCGGAACTTTGTGGAGCCTAGCCATCCTGGCCAACTGAATAAGGCGTAGCGAAACGTAGCGCGCCCTACTGGGTACCCCTTCTAATAGAAAATATTTGTTCTAAGCGTTGTCCATCTTCATCCACCAAAAGGATTTGGTGTTCTCCAGTTTCGGGTTGTAGTTCCATTTGGTGAAATTCTTGTGTAGAGCCGATGTAGGCATGGTCTAAATGCCAATGAATGACGGCGTTTTTATGTCGATGTGTGGCTTTGAAAACGGTTTTAGAGCGTTGTCCATCGTAATCCAGTGGGAGATAAATCGTAGTTTTATGTTTAGGATAGATCAACTCCATTGGCTGATAAGACTGTGCTAAGGTTTTGCGACAATCCTCTCTAAAGGGGGGGGCAAGGCTATAACTGGGGTCTTTGGCTTTGTAATAATGTTCTTCTAGCGGGGGGAGGATAAACCAAGACTTGTGCAACATTACAGAAGGAGCCTCGCAGTTGCCATGTACTTGATATTTCCCATTGGGATCGAGGTGTAGGCGTTTGTGAAAGGGGCAGCGTTTGAGTTGGCTGCTTGCTGCTTGTGGTAAACTCAGGCTATCTTGTTGGGGGCAGTCGGGAGTAGCTTGATAGCCACTTTTTTTACAAATCAGTATAGGTTTTAAAGCTGCTTTAGGCATTTCAAACCATTGTTCGCCTGTTCGGGGCAGAAGCTCGAGTAAATCAAAGAGGAGGGGGGCAGCGGTTTTGACACCGACTAATTCGGGGCGTCCCTCGCCATCTGCATTACCCACCCAAACGGCAATCACATATTTGTTGGTTAGTCCAACTGCCCAAGCATCTCGAAAGCCAAAGCTAGTTCCCGTTTTCCAGGCAATATCTCTAGCTGATTGAAAGTACTCCCAGGCTCCTTCTGAGATGGGGCGTTCGAGGCGACGCATATTTTCAAAACAGAGGTAGATGGAGGCTGCGGACAATAGGGGGGTATTATCACCTGCTTTTTTGGGGTTGAAATCTGTATGGTAAGATAGTGGGTGGAATTGAGGGTTGGGATAAGCTTGATCCTGGTTGAAATGACGGAGACTGCGTGCCATACTCGCATAGCAGGCCGCTAGTTCTTCTAGTTTTACCTCGGCTCCGCCTAAAATCAAGGAAAGACCGTAGTGGCGAGCGGGGCGATGGATGCTTTGCAAGCCCATTTGCCGCAAGCGGCTATGAAACTTTTGCACCCCATAATCTTGCAACATTCGAACAAAGGGTATGTTGAGGGAGCGTTCCAAGGCTCGCCCTGCCTGTACTACTCCATCGTATTGCGCATGAAAATTTTGGGGGCGATAGCCATGCAGGGAGGTGGGAACATCGGGAACTAAACTGTTGGGGCTGAGTTGTCCCTCTTCGAGCATCAGGGCGTACAACAAAGGCTTGAGGATACTGCCACTACTTCGGGGAGCTTGAATGAGGTCTACTTGTTGGCCATGTTCGCTAGCATCGTTGCTTGGCTGCACATTACCCACATAACTTATAATTTTGCCAGTTTCTACTTCTGCAATGATGGCGGCCATGTTGTGAATACCTTGGCGACTGTATTTCTGCTGATAGCGTTGTAGGAGTTGTTGGCTTTGCTCTTGCAGTAGGGCATTGATTGT
The DNA here is from genome assembly GCA_964580485.1 of uncultured Saprospiraceae bacterium. GTDB lineage: Bacteria > Bacteroidota > Bacteroidia > Chitinophagales > Saprospiraceae > Saprospira. The sequence continues at coordinate 2,356 of CAZOLU010000451.1, forward strand.
TGTGTTGATTTTGCTGTTTTTGCTGTTTGAGCTTTGCTCTTGATTGATACGCTCGACGAGGTGTGGAGCGAGGCTGGGAAGGGGGAGGGGGGCATCTGGCAGCGGTTCTTGTAGGGCTAAATTGAAGGTAAAGCTATCTAGTGTTTTTTGTTCTAACAGAATCTTCAATAAGTGGTTTCTTTTAAGTTCGAGTTGTTGGCGGTTTCTGCCAGGATGAATAATTGCTGGGTTGTTGGGGAGTACGGCGAGGGTGGCAGCTTCGGCCCAACTGAGCAGTGTGGGGGCTTTGCCATAATATCGCCAGCTTGCGGCTTCTAGTCCTACTACATTTCCCCCAAAGGGGGCATGTGCAGCATAGAGTGCCATAATTTCATCTTTGCTGTAGGCCCACTCGAGTCTTGTGGCCTGGATGCTTTCTAGGAGTTTAGAAAACCAGTTGCGCCCTTGCCGCTTGTGGGCGAGGCGCATCACCTGCATGCTGATGGTACTTGCGCCACTTTTTACCTTGCCTGCCTGCCAGTTGTCTCGAAGGGCCCGAGCTATAGCTCGGAAATCGACTCCCCAGTGCTGATAAAATCTTCGGTCTTCATAGGCGGTGATGCATTGGATGAATTTTTTGGGAACTTTGCTTGAGGGGGGGAATCGCCATTGACCATCGGTACTAATTTTGGCACCCAATAGCTTTCCTTTATGGTCTAAAACTACCAAACTATAAGGAGCTTTAAATAATGGATTGGGCAGACAAAAGCTATAACCCAAGATGGCTAAGCCTACTAGAAAGAGTGTTTTCCAGCGATGTTTGATAAAAATGAATCGAAAAAAGCGTATCAGCATGGAAGGGGGATATATTGTTATAAAACCGTACATATTTTCGAAGCCTAAAGGCAACGGCTTGCGTAGGTCAGGAAAATCACCCCTTAAGGGGTTGATTTTCAATCAAACTGCGCAAGCTGCATCCTTTAGGATTCAGCAAAATAGATTGAAATTCAATTTATGTACGGTTTTATATATTTTGTCTGTAATTTCTTGACTTTAGTCCGTGAACTTTTTGTAGATGATTGATTATTAATAGAATCATAAAAATTAGCTAAAGTAGATAAAATATTGATAATCAAACATCTAAAAAAGCTAGTTTTTGAGTTTTTTGCAAAAACTAAAAAACTTCACGGACTATTA
>CAZOLU010000452.1:0-3528 GCA_964580485.1 uncultured Saprospiraceae bacterium
CCACCAGATGGTCCGACTCGTACTTCTTATGGTTTGTATCCAGGTGGCGGTCAGTTTGATGACGATACCTTTATTGATACTAGAAAGTCTGGTTCTACTGGAGGTTTAGGTCAAGGTATTTGGCCTGTCCTTATTTCTCCAATGGTAGATTTAATGCGTGCTGAAGCTGCATTGACTCTAGGCACAGGGGAAGATGCTAAAGCACTATTAGAATCTGGTATTCGTGCTTCTATTGCAAAAGCAGTGAGTTTTGAGAGTCTTGTTTCTAGCACAATGGACAAACAAGTTACTTTAAGAGATGGTAGCTCAGGTACAATCAGAGACTTATTTGGAACTAGTGCGGAGGATATTGATAACTACGTAGCGGCTGTTTTAGCATTGTACGATGCGGCAGATGCAGATGGCAAATTAGATTTAGTGGCAAAAGAAATGATGATTGCCTCTTGGGGTAATGGTTTAGAAGCGTACAATCTCTATCGAAGAACAGGGAAGCCTAATAATATGCAGCCTGCATTGGAGCCAGTGTACGGTCAATTTCCTCGTACTTTCTTGTACCCTGCTGTTAACGTAACGCGTAATTCTCAGGTAACTCAGAAGTCATTCACGGATAGAGTATTCTGGGATGATGGTTCAGCTGATCTTTATTAATCAATCATTATTGAAAACAGGTTATTCACACAAGGTATTTGTGTGAATAACCATTCATAAAAATAAGAAAAATATTATGAATAGAAATAAAATCATATTGCCAATCATGGCAATTGCACTTCTCTTCACAATAGCTTGTGAGGATGAAGATAAACTTCCGATTGTTGTATTGGATACCGTTGAAAAAGGTGCCTATCCGCGTTTGATAGATGAGACGGATAAGCTAATCAACTTATTCGATATAGCAGGTTCTAGTTACACTTACAATATCGAAATGGTGGATATTGAAGGAGGTAGCTTAATAGCAGAGTATATATTGGATGTCGAGTATGATGACAATGACTCAAGTAATGGCGATAATAGTGCAGGCCCAGTAGAGTATTTGAGAATAACTTCTAGTGAGTTCAAGCCAGGCGAAAATGGTTTTTTACAGGCGCCTACCATTACGATCACTGGACCAGAAGCCCTAGCTGTATTTGGACTTTCTGACGATCAAGTGTCGGCTGGTGATAATTTTAACTTTAAAGGTAGAGTTATCTTAACAGATGGTAGAGAGTTTTCCCAGGCAAATTCTTCTGCAACAGTTGTTGGCCCTTCTTTCCGTGGACACTTCAATTTTACATTGCCAGCCGATTGCCCTTCTAGTTTAGATGGTACCTACGCTTACTCCACTACTGATATTTGGTGTGGTGAAGATCCTGTTACTGGAACGGTAGATGTTGTAGGTCAAGGTCGCGGTGTTTATAAGTTCAGTGACTGGGCATTCGGTGCTTACGGTCCTTGTTACAACGGGGGTACTGCTGGTGGTAATTTGACGTTTACGGATGTATGTGCTGAAGTTACTTTTACCGGCTTTACGGATAGTTTTGGCGATACTTGGACGTTCAACTCATCAATTGATGGAGAGGAATGGACCATTGTATGGGAAAATACTTACGGCGAGGCAGCGACTTCTGTTGTTACGTTCCCTGGCGGTGTGCCATTTACGTTAAAGTAATTTAATTGATGCAAGATTTCCGAAGTCTTCAAGACTTCGGAAATCCATAGAAAAGCCACCTAGAACTGTCCGGGTGGCTTTTTTTATACAGGTTCAGAATGCAATATTTATTTTTTGTCCCTTACTAAAACTACTTTTCACCTCTATCGAGCATATATTTTTTTAACTATGAAGCACTCAATTTTTGTACTACTTTCACTCATACTTACACTTCAAGCCCTAGTTGCTCAAAATACTGTTGGGCTTATCTCAAAAACAAACCAAGCCTACGAAGGCTACAACCTATTCTTTTCCCACAACCAGCCTAATGCCTATCTGCTAGACAACTGCGGACAAATTGTGCATACTTGGGAAGATGAGCCATTCTTTCGCCCCGGCAACTCTGCTTATTTGCTAGAAAATGGCAATTTAATTAAGTGCAAACGAGCCGCTTCAAGCACAGTTAATGACAGAATTTGGGCAGGTGGTGGCGGTGAAATAGTAGAGATAAGAACTTGGGAGAACGAGCTATTACATAGCTTTACCTTGAACGACTCTTTGTATCGCTTACATCACGACGTGGCACCTATGCCCAATGGCAATATCTTAATGATAGCTTGGGAATTAAAAGATAGTCTGGAAAGTGTGAGGGCAGGAAGGGACACTGCACTAATGGCACAAAATGAGGTCTGGTCAGAGGTAATACTAGAATGGAATCCAGTTTTGGATAGCATTGTGTGGAAATGGCACGTTTGGGATCATCTTATTCAGAATTATGATGCTACCAAAGAGCATTTTGGTGAGCCGAATGAGCATCCTGAATTAATAAATTTGAACTATGATGAACACAATGGTCATCCAGATTGGCTGCATATCAATTCTATAGATTACAATGTAGCATTAGATCAAATTGTATTGAGCATTCCATATTTCAACGAATTTTGGGTAATAGATCATGCGATTACTACGGAGGCAGCAGCCACGGAAAAAGGAGATTTGCTTTATCGCTTTGGCAATCCTAAAGCCTATGATTCGCAAGGAGATCAGCAACTATTCTTTCAGCATGATGTACATTGGATAAATCCCTACGACAAGCAAAGTCAAATTGCGCTGTTTAATAATAGGGTGGCTGAAGCACGCTCGACGGTCAATATCTTAGCTCCTAAGTTATCTGCTGATGACAGCTATTTGCTAGATGAAGCACTGTCCTTTGAAGCGACAATTGTGCATCCAAGAGGTAATTTGATTTCGTATTCTAATTCACTTTCTAGTGCACAAATTCTACCCAACGGGAATGCCCTAGTGCTTGCAGGAAGATGGGGCTATGCTTATGAGGTAACACCTGATAATGAATTGGCTTGGGAATATCGCATCCCTTTCAAGGCAGGAAAGTCTGTTGCACAAGGAGATACGCTAACGATTAATAATAATATTACTTTTCGCTTTGAAAGATATGGAATTGATTATCCTGCATTTGAAGGAAGAGATTTAGCTCCTAAGGGTTATTTGGAGATAAATCCAGATGAAGTGTTTTGTGACCTAGTAAGCACGACAGAAGTGATTGAGCCAACAGGTTGGTTGGTTTACCCCAACCCAGCCAATGAAGTCGTTTGGATAAAAAAAGAAGACACTCAAGTTATTAAGGTTTTCGATAGCATGGGTCAGTTAATGGTGAATATTGAAGATGAAACCACAGATCAACAAATTGATCTCTATAAATGGCCAAAAGGGATTTATTTTTTAGTAGCAAGCGATGGATCAGCTAAACGACTAGTAGTGGACTAGTTGTTCAACTCTATGGGGGGAGGTAAATCTCCCACTCCAATCAACAAATTACCCCATCATCTATAAGTCAAAGCCAATATCTGTGCGATAATATTTTCCTTCAAATTCTATGGATGCTG
>CAZOLU010000453.1:0-3526 GCA_964580485.1 uncultured Saprospiraceae bacterium
GCACTTCATCGTTGCGTATGGCATACGAAACGGCCAGTTCCAACTGGTCTGCCCATTTAAGCTCCCGCCATTTGATAGCCGCTTCCAAATACCCCGATAGGTGCCGGTTATGGAAACGCTTCACATCTATAAACTCATCATTGCCGGCCACCACGCTGCCGTTGGGCAAAGTTTGTTCGGTGATGCTGCGGATGTTCCGCATTTTGTAATCGTTATCCGAATAATTGAAGTAGGAAAGTACAGAGAGGGAGGTGCGTTCCGAAAGCTGTTTGTTTCCGTTGAAAGTAACCCGATGGGTGTTGAACGAACCAAAAGTGTAGGACGCATTGAGGTAATCAATGGCTTTTTGAGCTGGAATCAGGTTAATTCCCCCGCCCAAGGCATCGGTGCCCACATCCACTGGGGTTACGCCTTTGTACACATCCACCCGTTCCAGTGCGTCAATCGGGATGGTGTTCAATTGCAAGCCGCCCCCAAAAACATTTATAGGCATACCGTCATAATAAATGCGTACTGCCTGTCCGGAAAGTCCGTTGAGGTTGATGTTCACATTGCTTCCCAAGCCTCCGTTTTGCCTCACCACCACTCCCGTAGTTGCTTTGAGCAGTTCTTCCGCACCTAGAGCTTGTGCTAACACAGGTTGGGTACTCAATGAGCTAATGGTCATCGCATCTTCGCTCAGTTCTCTCGACACAGATTTACCCCTGACTACCACTTCGTCCAAATTCTGGGCATCTTCTTCCATGATGACCTCCAGTTGGCGCTGCTGCCCAGCTGCAAGGGTGATAGTTTTAGTTTGTCGCTTGTAGCCTATACCCGAGATGATGAGGGTATAACTGCCGGGTGCAATGCCTTTTAATATAAAAATGCCTTTTGGATCAGTCGTAGCTCCTAGGTTGGAGCCTTCCAAAAACACCGTGATGCCAGGCAAGGACTCCCCTTCCTTACCTATTACTTTCCCGGTGACTGTAGTGTTATGCACTTGGGACATCCCAATGGATGGAAGCAGTAAAATCCAAATCAGGAAAGGCAGTGATTTATACATGTGTTATTTAGACTGATTCTTAATAGCGGTAAAAGTACAAACCTTGCCCATTCAGGGCAAGTATTATTTGGAACAATTCTAAATAACAAGAAAAACACCTAGGATTAGGGATAGACTCTATACCTATTTGTAGTGATTTAATTTACTTTTTCGATTGACAGGCTGTTCAGGAAAGGATCTGGATAATAGGGTTTAAGTCGAAGATTGTTTTTTTGACGGGGAGATAAAAAATGGCTTTTTTGGTTTTTTGAGCGATGGCTTGTGTGTCGGAAAAAACCAAATGTGCTGTTTGTGCGGTGGGTTTTCAGCATGGCATACAACGGTTAGTATATGCGATGTGTGCCTGTGTTGCGCCTGCGGCAGGCACATAGTCGCATATACAGTGTTGTGGGCTGTTTTTACTTTTTCAGAATGGTAGTTCATCTTCAAGTTCGCTGTTTTCTGTTGTACTTACGCTGTTGTTTGGGCAATCAATTTGTCAAACTCTAAAAACTCTTTCAACTTTGTAGGTAAAAAAGTTTCAGGATAAATCGTCAATGTTTGAACGGTATTTAGTATGCCTAAACTGTCTTTGTCGTCTGATTGATAGCCTAAAACTGCTTCAAGTTTAGGAATATTGAAGTGAATTTTGTCAATTCCTGCACTATTTAGAAGTTTCCAATTTGTTGTAATCATTCCTTTGGAATTTGAACTTCTATCATCTGCACCGTCTTTGAGATATAGATTATCTTGTTTTAAAGTGTTTTCATCTGGAAAAACAGATAGATTGGCTATGAAATCAGTGTCAAAATCCCAATCGTTAATTACGAAATAATCTAATCCAAAGTGCTTACATAACTCAATCAACAAATACGCTGTTGCTTTTCCGTGATGCACAACAAAAGCAATATTTAGAAAACTAAGGTAGGTTTCTGCATATTTCTTATCGCCTTTTGCTTTCTCAACTTCCTTTTCAATAGCAATTTTGTAGGCTAAAATATCATTCGGACCTTCCACTAATACAACTTTGCGACTAAATAAAATCTTGTTTAAGTTCGGCTCAACTGATTTAATGTAACTATTGAAATTGGCGAAAGAAATAATTTCTTGTCCGCTGAAATTAGTTGGCATTGTAGGCGAAAACTCACCAACATTGTTATACTTAATAACAGTTTGCTTTGCTTGCTCGTCAAACTCTATCCGAATAATGCTTTTGGTATCAAAAATATCAACCATTCTATCCGAATGTGTTGTATAAATTACTTGGTGTCCCCTTTCTGCTAAGTTACATAAAACTGTTTTGTAGAAATATTCTTGGTGATTTTCGTGCAGAAAACTTTCAGGTTCTTCAAACAAAAACAAGCACTTATCATCTGTATTACTTTCTGCAATAGCCTGAATAACTGCCATTACAAACATTGAGATATAACCATCTCCAAAGTGGTCAATTGGTATTAAATTTTCGTTATCGCCATTCAAGCCAACCTTAAAAATCATTTGTAGAAAAATATCTTCATAGTCGGGTAAGCCAAAAACTACTTCACAACTATTATTTCTCAAATTGGTGGAGTAGTTTGTCTTTATCTTGTCAATGAAGGCACTTAACTGAGAGTTTTCAAGAACTTTATCAGTTGCTGTTTTTACTTCCTGTTCGTAGGTTTCTTGCCTTTCAGCCATTTCGCCATCAGTATCAATAATTTTCTTGATGTGCTTGGCTAAAAATGAAGTTAAGTTGCCCCAACTTGTTTTCCTTGTGCTTATTTCTTCTTTTATGTTGTGAAAATTAATATAGAAAATATTGTAATGCTTGTTCATTCCAAACATTGACGGTTGCATTCCCGATTTTAATTCGCTATCGTCTATTTCTGTAAATATTTCGTAAAGACCTGTTATAGACTTGGTCATTCTCTGCTTATTTCCATTTTTATCTGTGTATTGGTGTTCAAATTTACTTCCTTCTAAGTTTGTTTTAATATTTAGGTGGTTGTTATAGTCCAAATTATGAAGGTCACTTAACTCAAATGTATTCGCTTGAACATATTTATTTCCAATACCGCACAAGATGCAATTCATCAGGTTTGTCTTTCCTGAATTATTATAACCAACTATTGCAATTGGCTTTTTGTAGTCTTTGTTTGGAAAGGTAAACTCTTGTTCTTCACCAAAAGAACGGTAGTTTTTAACCTTGATAGAGTTTATCCTTATTTCTGACATTTCAGTTTGTTTTGTCGTTCCTAAAATAGCCCACAACGGTTCGCAGCTATGAAAAGTTGGCGATTTCGAAGCTCAAAACTGTCAGTCTGCACAAAAGTATGATTGAAAAACCGAACTTCGTTTTACCACCGAACCGCCAATTTTTTATAGGTGCTGTTATAGGGCGTTTTCATTTCTGTCCACATAATTTCTCGAAGACTTCATCAATTATTTCGTCATTTGCATTGTTGTTAATTACAATAATACTCTCGCCTGTTTTTGGATCTGCAAATGCATAGGTAATGTAAC
>CAZOLU010000454.1:0-3516 GCA_964580485.1 uncultured Saprospiraceae bacterium
GGGCAGGAGCATTGCCTTATACAGAGGACTTCCAATCTGCTACCTTCCCACCTGCAAATAGTTATATTGAAAATAATGACAATGATATAACTTGGGTAAGTGCCAATGTTATAGGTTCTGATGGGAATGCCACTACGGCGATGCGCATCAATAATTTTGCATACAGTGCCTCAGGAGAGGAGGATGTTTTTGGCTTAGTGAGTATGGATTTAACTTCTGCAGTATCTGCACAGTTGAGTTTTGATGTGGCTTATGCTCAATATAATGCATCCTTTAGCGATGATATGCGTATTGATGTTTCTACGGATTGTGGGCAGACTTTTACTCAACTCTACTTCAAGGAGGGATCTGTTTTGGCCACAGTACCTGATGAAACTGGAACATTCAGTCCTTCTTCTGCTTCAGACTGGAGAAATGATGTGGTGGATCTAACCCCTTATACTGGAAATTTTGTAGCCCTTCGTTTTGTAAATATCAATGGTTATGGGAATGATCTCTTTTTGGATAATATCAATATCCAAGTGGTTGCCCAAGCTCCAACAGCAGGCTTTACTGCAAATACCACCAATACTTGTAATGGATTGGTGAGCTTTACGGATCAGTCTACTAATTTACCAAGCAATTGGTTCTGGGATTTTGGAGATGGTAATAGCTCTACGGATCAGAATCCTACCCATATTTATGGTAGTCCTGGTACGTATACGGTACAGCTTATTGCTTCTAATGGAGTAGGTGCAGATACTGTGGTGCAAAGCAACTACATCACTGTGGGGAATCCGCCATTGGCATCTACGGCTCCTAGTGTTGTTGGATGTATTGGCAATCCTTTGGAGTTGACGGCAAGTGGAACGGGCACACCTTGGTGGTTGGATGCTAGTGGTAATCTACTGTTTGAAGGTGCTACCTATACCACAGATACCATCACAGGTGCTAGTGTTTACCAGGTACAGAATGCGGTTACTTTCCCATCGCAGAATGCAGGTCCAGCGCATCCTGTAGTTGTTGGCGCTGGTGGATATTTTAATGGGGATCAATACCTCAATTTCACTATTGATGTTCCCTTGCGTGTGGTTTCTGCTTTTGTAGATGCCCAAAGCTCTGGGCCTCGTACCTTTGAGGTTTATGATGGAGATGATGGTACGGGTAATTTGGTGGAATCTATCGTAGTAGATATTCCTGCAGGGCAAAGCAGAATTGATCTCAATTTGATTCTTCCTAATGTGGGGAATTATAGTATTGGAGGCTCTGGAATGGATTTATTCCGCAACAATGCGGGGGTATCTTACCCTTACAGCACAGCGGGTTTAGTTACGATTACTGGATCTTCTGCTGGGCCTAACTTCTACTACTTCCTATACAATTGGGAGGTGCAGGAGGCTCCATGCCTTTCTTCTCCTACTATGGTGAATGTAACAGCTGTGGAATCTGCCTTTAATCATGATGCAAACACTTCGGCATTGAGTGTCAACTTTACGGATCAATCATCTGCTGCTACAAGTTGGGCTTGGGATTTTGGTGATGGGAACAGTTCTACTGCTCAAAATCCATCTCATACCTATACTACTCCAGGTACATACACGGTGACTTTGACGATCAATGGAGCTTGTAGCTTTGAGCAAACAATTACAGTTGGGGCTACTGCTGTGGCAAATTTGGAGGATCGTCCCTTTGATGCGAATATTCTACCCAATCCAGCGACCCATCAAAGCACTATTTCGATTGAAAATGCCTTAGCGCAGGATTTGGTAGTGGATCTTATTGCCGTAGATGGTCGGGTATTGGCAAGCTATATGCTTCGTGCAGGTGCCACAAGTTTAGATATTGATTGTACTCAGCTTGCGCCAGCGATGTACTTTATTCGAATGACTTCGGAGGACTTGGTTGAAACACAAAAGTTTGTTATTCAACGTTGATTGAGTAATAAACGAGCTTTTAATGATATTGCCTGCGGCTCAGCCGCAGGCATTTTTTTCGTTTAGGATTCCTGTGTATCGACCAGGCTTGCTGGCAGGCCTAGTGCTGTGTAGCTCCCTGCCCCAAAGGGGTGAGCGAATAGCGAAGAGCGGAACATAACGAGCCCTCTGGGTGCCCCTCACTTATAAAAACTTGAAATGCTTAGACTTATTTATACCAGTGTTTTTCTACTGCTTTTGGCTTGTGCAGTTGCTCCCGCTTCAGAACCTTTATGTATTACAAAAGTCATTGATTTGACTCAAGACAGTTTGGCTTTGTTTTATTTAGGAGATGATCAGCGACCACTTCGATCTTTTCAGCAACTTCAGCAAATGTTGGCTAAAGATGGAAAAAGGCTTAGCTTTGTTATGAATGCAGGAATGTTTCACCCTGATCGCAGTCCCGTAGGGCTGTAGGTTAAAAATGGGAAGGAAATGTATGCGCTGAATACTAAATCGGGAAAAGGTAATTTTTATATGCAGCCTAATGGTGTTTTGTACTGGACTTTTGATAAAAAAGCAGAGATTTCAACAACTGCGAATTTTAAAATGGAGTCATCTGTACAGTATGCTACTCAGTCGGAGCCGATTTTGTTGCTCGATGGAAAGATCAATGCGAAATTTGGGCAAAACTCCTCTAGTAAACATATCTGAAATGGGGTGGGGATTTTGCCAGATGGTTCTTTGTTGTTTGCCATCTCTACTCAAAAGCTCAACCTCTATGACTTTGCCAATTTTTTCAAAGTGCAGGCTTGTACCAATGCTTTGTATTTGGATGGATTTGTATCTAAGGTTTATGCTCCTGAATGGGATCGAAATGCTTTAGGTGGTAATTTTGGGGTGATGATTGGAAGTTGGGACTAAACTTTGCTTTGATATTGTTGCGGTTCTTCATATGTAGGGATAGTGCATAAAAAATGCCATAATGGTAAAAAAAATGCCAAAATACTGATAACGTTTTTCTCAAAGCGAGTATAAAAAAGAAAAACGAAGCTTATGAAAAACTATTTACTCCTATTCCTGAGCATTTTTGCGAGCTCCTTAAACGCTCAAAACAGTATCTTCACAGAAGAAGAAAAAGAAGATATTTATAACTACTTTTTACAGGAAAGCCCTTATGCCTTGCTTCCTCAAGAGCACTACCGTATTACTAAATTCATACAGTTGGATGGGGAAGACATTATCAATGTCAGTCACCAGCTTTCGGATAACCAAATAAAAATCATGCACACGGATAGTGGCTTTGTTTTTTGCAACATCTCAAGAGGTGGAGGCTCAGCCTCCTATGGGCTGATGAAAGCGGTTGATGTGAAGTTTGATTATGTGTTTAATAGTGAAGATCTAGAACAGCATATTCATTTCAATTGGCATTTTTACAACACCTATAATGAGCTGAGTGGTATTGCTCCAGTGAAAATACGTCGTCAGTTTAACCTCGATAGTGGAGATGCCTTTATAGAGCTTTGGATAGAAGTTCCTGCCGATTCCAGACGAAAAAGACAATCAGATCAAGATGGTTATACCCTGTTTATTAGAGCAGAGCTAGAGAAGGATATAGACCAAA
>CAZOLU010000455.1:0-506 GCA_964580485.1 uncultured Saprospiraceae bacterium
TATCATCCTTAGTTTTGATACTAGAAAAGGCATAAGCATTAGATCCCACAGGCATTGGCGGCTCCAATTTATCTTTTTTCCCTTCTACAATCCCCTCCACCTGTTCAATCGTACCCGAAAGAGCCGCAAAAGAGATGATATAGGCTTTGATAACATCCTCCACTTTTACAGGGAAAGCCCGTTTGAGGAGGACCCGTTCGGGGTGAGCTGCAGCAAAAGCATTAGCCCCCTGGCAATAGCCATCTACATAGCGCAGATAATCTTCTGACAACTCGCCTTTCAACTCCTCATAAGTTCGGTCTGCGCCAATAGCGTGTACAAAAAAGTCGAAAGCTGCACCCTCTTTTCCTAAATAACGCCCCATATTCCCCTGCGCAGTCAATAAGGCTTCCTGTACCGTTTCAAAAGCATCCTCGGCATTCGCCCAAGCTAGACCATAAGCTACCTCCGCATCTGTTCTCGCAAAGATATGAGGGGTTCCGAAGCTATCTCTTACGATGAGAATG
>CAZOLU010000455.1:516-3514 GCA_964580485.1 uncultured Saprospiraceae bacterium
GCTATCTGGAGCTATGGGCGGCGATACCTGGGCAGGAGCATGCCCTATTAGCACGATTGTAAGAAATAATATCAATTGAAACTTTTGGTATCTCATGTTTTTTAAGTTATTAAGTAGCATTAAGGCTTAGTTTGGATACTTTTTGTTTATTCAAATAATTAACTAACTTTGCCCACCATAATCGGGATGAGAAAACAGATTCCCCTCCCCTAATTCACAGACCTCAAAATAAAATTATGGGCCGAAAAAGTAAAGCAGATGAACGTAAAGTTGAAATCTTAGGGCATTTTTATGAAGTAATGAAGGAAATTGGCTTTGAAAATGCGTCTATTGCTAAAATTGCAGCGCGTATGGGGGTCAATCCCAGCCTACTCATCCATTATTTCAAAACCAAGGAAGATATGGTGGTAGAAATGGTCGATTTTTTGCTTGAGCGTTATGAGACCACTTATCTAGGGCAAATCACCACTATTCAAGATCCTCAGGCTCGTTTTGAAAAAGTATTGCACTTGGTTTTGGGCGAAGACTGGATGCAAACCGAAGGGCATCACTCTGTATTCTATGCTTGTTATTACTTAGCCTCAAGGCACGAGGCCATTCGCGAGCGTTTTCAATTGATGTACAGTCGGTTCAAGGAAGTCTTGGAGGAGGAAGCTAAAATATGGATTAAGCATAAAGTTATTCAAGTTAAAGACCCTCAATTTGTGGCGGAGTATTTAATTATGCTTAATGAGGGTTTAACCTATATGGAAGGAATTTTCAAAGATCGGGAAGCTTTCCGAAAAAGAGCGGAAAAAACGCGCAATTTGGTTATGCAAACATTGGGAACGGCCTCATCCAGTTGATAACAGTAATTTCACATTTTGATAAATCTTTTTAGTTTTTTTTAACAAGCTACACACCTTTTTTACAATAATTGGCATCTCCTTAACAAATAGAAGTTACGTTGATCTATTGCAAAATGAAATATTAAGATTAACTGACTGTGGAAGATGAGTTCGATAGAGCTCATAAGTTGGTTAGTTGTGTGTGTAGCCTTCTCACCTTTTTGGTGAGGGGGCTTTTTTGTTAATATCAATTTATTCCTCAATCATTTGCCTATGCCTAAACTTTTTGATACGAATAAAGTAGCTTCTCCCAAAACCGCTATTTTCAGGCGTTTAATGAACCTCTACCCTAGTTATTGGGGCAGTGGAGGTCGGGTAAAGTTTATTGCTAAAGATTGGAAAGAGGCACATATCCAACTCCGACTGAATTGGCGTACTCGAAATTATGTAGGAACTATCTTTGGCGGTAGCCTCTATGCTGCGGCAGATCCCATGTTGATGATTCAATGGATTAGAATTTTGGGGAAAGATTATGTGGTTTGGGACAAATCTGCGGCGCTGCGTTTCAAACGCCCTGGTAAAGGTCGGCTCCGCATGCGCTTTTTAATTGAAGATCAGCAAATTGAAGCTATCAAAAATATCGTGGCAGAAAAGGGAGAATATAGTTTTACAGAGCAATTGCAATGGATTGGTGCAGACAACAAAGTATTTGCAGAGGTCGAAAAAGAGATTTATATTGCAACAAAAGCTCATTACAAAGCAAAACGTAAAGCAAAGCAAGATGGATAAACAATTGAATCAAGCCTATTGGGAAGCTCGCTATGCAAGCGAACAAACAGGTTGGGATGCGGGGGAAATCACCACCCCAATCAAAGAGTATGTCGATCAGTTGACCAATAAACAACTCAAAATCTTAATTCCAGGGGCAGGCAACGCTCACGAAGCGAGCTATTTGCATCAACAAGGTTTTTCAGAAGTCTATGTTTGCGATTGGGCGGCGGCTCCTTTAGAACAGCTCAAACATAAGCAGGCAGATTTCCCAGCAGCGCATCTGATACAAACCAATTTCTTTGATTTGGATTTAGGGGATTTTGACATGATTCTAGAGCAAACCTTTTTTTGTGCCCTTTCCCCCCAGCTCCGCAAGGACTATGTGCAAAAAATGTATGAGCTGTTGAAGCCTAATGGAAAACTGGTAGGGCTTTTATTTAATTTTCCACTAAGCTCCGAAGGGCCTCCATTTGGGGGTAGTTTGGAAGAGTATCAAAACCTTTTTAATACACATTTTACAGACATAAGTATCCACCCCGCATACAATTCCATTCCACCTCGTGCAGGGTCAGAATTTTTCATTCAAATAAGAAAGTCATAATCAAAGGGTTCTACATCTAGTTTCTTCTTGAAAGATTTAGCATTTTCTTTAAGATTTTGAGAATAGGATTGTATATTTGTAGTTTCAAAGGTGAAGATCAGAACTAACACTAAAATTGATTATAGTCCATGACTAAATTTTTCTATACAGGAATACTAGCTTGCTCACTTTTGGGCTTGGGTAGTTGTTCTAACGCTGATTATACAGCAGAAGATAGCACACTGAACAGCGAGCACATTAAAATGAAGGAAATGCGTGCAAAGGCAGAGGAGCACAGAGGTACTGTTTCTAAAGAAAAAGTCCAGGAGCTGAATCTAGAACAATATGAACCCATTACTTCCTACACTGAGGTGGTCAAAGGAAAACTCAACACCTTTGTAGAAGTAAAAGAAGCTGCTGAAGTTCGACTTTCCATCATTGATGCCAAAGGGATGCTGATCAATTCTTTTAGTAAAGCTTCTCCGGCTGGGCTGAATCGCTATGAGTTAGATTTTTCTGATTTAGAAGTGGGACAATACTATGTTACTTTGGTTGCTAATGATGTATACCGCCGTTTCTGTGTAGCTAAAACCCAGTAACTCCGATAAAAGATAATATATAAAGGGTTGGCTAAATCGCTGACCCTTTTTTTGTGCTAAACATCTAGCCTTTTTCTGTGTTTTAAACATAACTACTTTCACTATTTCTAAGAGCATGTTTAAATTTTTAAGTACTTATAGTCAGTAGATTAAGTTCCTAATCTTATGGTAAAAGAAGTTAAATTCCTTGGATTTTGTGCTGAGATAAGGCTCTTTTGAGT
>CAZOLU010000456.1:0-3511 GCA_964580485.1 uncultured Saprospiraceae bacterium
TTGGGTTTAGAAATGAGTTGAGGCGCAACTTTATTGAAACCACCTATCGCTTTTCACAAGATGCCTATAGTACTTGGTACGACAAAAGATTCAGTTGGGATAGGTCTTACAATCTACAGTGGGACTTTGCAAAATCTCTAAAACTCAACTACTCGGCCAACAACAACGCTGTAGTAGATGAGCCTTATGGCCGTATCGACACTAGAGAAAAGCGTGATACCATCTGGGAAAACCTACAAGGCTTTGGTCGTAATAAAAACTACCAACACAATATTCGCTTGTCTTATAATGTGCCTTTGAATAAAATTCCAATCTTAGACTGGATGACTGTTCGAGCACAGTATCAAAGTAGCTACAACTGGAGTGTGGCCAGCTTGAATACCGACTCCTTGGGGAATGTGATTGGAAGTACACACAATCGACAGCTTAATGCCGATTTTCAGTTTACCAAACTATATGGTAAATGGAAGTACCTGAAAAAAATCGAGTCCAAGCCTCGCCCCAAACCCAAGGGCAAAAAACCTAAAAAGGAGGCACCTACGCCCAAGAAGGGAGATAAAAAAGAGAAGAAGAATAAAAATCGAGAGCCAAGCATGGCAGAACGTATTTTGATTCGTCCACTGCTGATGTTGCGCAGAGCTCGACTTACCTACCAAGAGGACTACACCACCTCGATCCCTGGATTTATGGGAATGCATAGGTATGGAGGGCAAGACTTTAGCCAATTTACCTCAGCAGCTCCAGGTTGGGATTTCATTGCAGGTGTCGGACCTTTGGGGCGTACGCAAGTGAATGACTGGCTTAATGATGCAGCTGCTAGGGGTTGGATGACAGACAACATCTACCTGACACAGCAGGTTACTCAAATTCACAACCTGAGTTATTCTGCCAAAGTAACCATAGAACCTTTTAAAGATTTTAGAATTGATGTGGATTTGAATAAAACACTATCTGAAAACTTTTCGGAAAACTTTAAGGTGGATACGATTGGAGGAAGGTTTAGCCACCTCAACCCGATGGAAATGGGTTCCGTAGACATCACCTTTATGCCAATCCGCACCATGTTTGATCAAGAGGGTACGAATGGAAGCAACTCTTCTGCGACCTTTGAGCTATTTGAAAACAACCGTCTTATCATTTCCCAACGCATTGGGCTTGAGGAAGGCATCACGGCCCCCCACGACGACTCTTTGGCAAATGTGGGTTATGTAGAAGGCTATGGTCGTTATCAGCAGGATATACTCGTCCCTGCATTTTTGGCTGCCTATACTGGAGAAGATGCTAATACAATTCGCTTGGGAGACATACGTCAGCTCATGCCACTGCCCAACTGGAAATTGACCTACAACGGACTTTCTAAACTGAAGATGTTCAAGAATATCTTCAACAGTTTTAGCCTTACACATGGCTATCAGTCGAGGTTGACCGTCAATAGTTTTGCAACGGATTTAGACTTTGCAGAAGATCCTACTCAAAAAGATCCGAATAGTTTGAACTACTACTCTACATTTGAGGTGCCTAATATTGTCATCTCTGAGCAGTTTTCACCTCTAATTGGGATTGATATGCGTTTTAAGAATGATATTTCAGCTCGGCTGAACTATAAACGTTCTCGCAATTTGGCGATGAGTTTTGTAGATTATCAATTGAGCCAAACCACCACAGAGGAGTTGACCATTGGTTTTGGTATGCTGATTAAGAACTTTACTCCAGATAAGCTCAATCCATTCCGTAAAAAAGGAGATGATAAAAAGAAGAATAGCAACAACTTCAACTTCGACTTTGGAAAGACCATTCCTAAAAATGAGTTGGATATTAAGTTTGACTTCTCTTATCGAGATGATAAGACGATCAACCATGTATTAGATCAAAACAACTCGGTGGCAACTAGAGGGATGAAGACTATCCGGATTTCTCCATCGATTGATTATGCGATCAACAACCGACTGACGGTAAGGCTGTTTTATGATTTTAATCGCACTATTCCTGCGGTATCGACTTCTTTCCCTGTAACCAATACACGGGGTGGAGTAACCGTACGCTTCTCCTTGGCACAGTAAGGCGATTTCCTAAAAACAAGACTCCCTCAAAGCATTATTTCTTTGAGGGAGTTTTTAGTTTTACCTAAGAACTTAAACATGCTCTAAGTTGGGCTTTAGCACATCAGCTATTTTCATTAAAGAAATCTCTTGTACTTAGCCTTGTTCAGTTTCAAATTTCTGGCTATTCCTCATCTCCAATACTCATCATTACCCCACTCATTCCCATATTAGAGAAGCCTCCATCATGATAAAGATTCTGAAGCGTCACATATTTGGTAAAGTCAGAAAATAAAGAAACACAGTATTCAGCACAAGCATCAGCAGGAGCATTTCCAAGAGGTGACATCTTATCTGCATAAGCCAAAAAGTCATCAAAGCCTTTAATCCCTGTTCCAGCCGTAGTAGGTGTTGGTGATTGAGAGATGGTATTTACTCGCACCTTATTTCGTACCCCAAAGTGATAGCCAAAACTTCTGGCAAAGGACTCCAATAGGGCCTTAGATTCCGACATCTCACTGTAATGAGGGAAAACACGCTGTGCACCAATATAAGATAGTGCAAGAATAGACCCCCAATCGTTCATTGCCTCTTTTTTCCAAAGCGTCTGCATCAACTTATGAAAAGAGATGGCAGAAATATCAAAAGTCTGCTGCATCCAACCATAGTTTAGGTCAGTATAAGCTTTCTTTTTGCGAATATTCAAAGACATCCCGATAGAGTGCAAAACAAAGTCAAGCTTACCTCCTAAGACTTCCATACTCTTATCAATCAAGTTCTCTAAATCTTCTACTTTGGTGGCATCAGCAGGAATAGCTTCCGTGCCCAATTTTTCTGCAAAATCTTTGATAGATCCCATGCGGAAAGCAATAGGAGCATTAGTCAATACGATTTCTGCGCCTTGCGCTTTACAAAGCTCAGCAACTTTCCATGCAATAGATTGCTCATTGAGTGCACCGAAAATGATGCCTTTTTTGCCTTTTAAAATCATAAGGTAAAAGGTTTTTGATGTTTTAGAATCCCAATAGAGGACCCTTGAATGTTCTTTAAAAAAGCTACTGCAAAGCTAGTAAAATTGTTTGGATTTTTAGTTGCAGTAGGGGAAAAGCTTTTGAGTAGGGTCACCAGCGTACTACTACTTTCATTTTAGGGCATTGCGGTTGGCGGTTAGGGACAAGCGCACTAGTCCAAGTAGAAAGTACTTTATTTTTTGGATCATAACGTTGATTATAAAAAGGGCAGAAAAATATATTTTAAATTAGTTACATGGTTCATTCCATGAATAGCCAGTATTACAGGAACCTCCAACAGGATTTCCAGCACCACCATACCCTGCTCCTGTTAACCAATGATAGTGAGCATTTGTTTGAAGACATTGCCCAGTTGTTGGATTAACAGATGTATATCTTCCTGAACAGCCTGAAACAACTCTTCTTACCCATTTTTTAAATTTAGTCCGCCAAGCTGGAGCC